>CALGPD010000385.1 GCA_937960625.1 uncultured Spirochaetia bacterium
ACCACCATGAATTATGCCCATTATTAATATTTAAAGAGGAAGTGTTGCCGGGCTGCTCCGCGTCATCACCATCAAAGTTTGTGTCAGGGTTTGCGTTGCTTTCACTGCCGAACTCGTTGTCTGTTTCGTCTTTATCCTCGTTGTTGGAATCGCTCTGGTTAACCGTGCCGTCCACGCTGCCGTGCGTGTCTTTGTCAACTTTTGGCGCAGAATCCCGCGTTGTGTTTTGCGCGTCTTGTTCTTTACCGTTTTCATGATCGCTGATTTCCGTTTCAGCGGTTGTGTCTTTGTACCATCTTCTCTTTGCAGCAAGCATAACGAATTATATCGTGCATTGCGGTTTTGAGTCAACGATTTTCCTTCCTCTCCAATTCGTAGTTCATCCGGGTTATTCGTGGGCAGCTTCTTCTTTTCTATTTCTTTATCTTGCGCATAACTGGAGTTCATTTACGGTAAAAGATAAAAAACCCACTTTAATGTGCTCGGAATACTTATTCTTTGCTTTTAAATTCTTAATCAGTATGGGTTTTTATAATGATTTTTATAATTCTGGGTTCTAATTGGTTTAATTTTTACTTTATATTAAGGATTAAAAAAGTCGTTTGAATTTATTATTTTTTTGATATATTTTTAATGCGAATATCCGGTTTTTTAAAAAAAATGTTTACAAAAAATATTTTTGAGTTTATAGTTTTCAAATCGGAATAATATTAAAAAAATATACAGCTATCCAAATTAGCGGGAGGAATAGTTATGAGTGTATTATCAGCAAAAAGCAGTTTAACTGAAAGGATCGATAATGATCTGAATAAACTTTTTGAAAAGTATGGAACTACACGAGCAGCGCTTATGCCAATATTACAAGAAATGAACGAGAATTATAATTACATCGGTGAGTATATTATAATGAAAGTTGCTGAAATTCTTGATATGAGTGCAACTGAAGTCTATGGTGTTGCTTCTTTTTACCATTTCTTAAGAACCGAGCCAATTGGTGATTTTGTAATCAGTGTTAGTGATTGTACTCCCTGTGTTATGGCAGGAAATGAAAAAATCATTAAGGTTCTCGAAAATGAACTTGGAATTAAACTTGGTGAAACTTCATCTGATGGAAAGTTCACTTTAGAGAAAGCCAGCTGCATTGGTTTATGTGACCAAGCTCCGGCAATGTTAATAAATAATGATGCCTACACAGACCTTACACCGGAAAAAGTAGTAGAAATATTAAAAAATTACAGATAATTCAAAACAGGAGTGGTAAATCATGAGTAAAGAAAAAAGAATCTTATTAGACGGTAAAGAATATAAAGCCGGAGAAGCGATTAAAATTGCGGCTGGTAAATCCGGTGAAGATATTATTAAAATCATTAAAGATGCCGGAATTAAAGGCCGCGGCGGCGCAGGCTTTCCAACAGGGTTAAAATGGTCATTTTGCTACAACGAAAAAGACCCTGAAAAATACATTATTTCAAATGCTGATGAAGGCGAACCGGGAACTTTTAAAGACAGAGTTCTACTTCAAAAAAATCCAAGACAGCATTTTGAAGGAATGGTTGTAGGCGGATTAGCAATAAAAGCCGCAAAAGGTTACATGTACTTACGCCATGAATATAAGCGGTTTGTGCCTGACTTTGAAAAAGTTCTCGATGATATGAGAAACGACAACCATCTTGGTAAAAACATTATGGGCTCAGGAATTGATTTTGATATCGAAATACGTTTAGGTTCAGGAGCTTATGTATGCGGAGATGAAAGCGCGTTATTAGAATCAATTGAAGGTAAAAGAGGTGAACCAAGAAATAAACCTCCATATACTGCATCTCAAGGATTTCTTAATAAACCTACTATTGTTAATAATGTTGAAACATGGACATATATTCCGCTTATTATCTCTAAAGGCGCAAAATGGTTCAAACAATTCGGTAAAGGTGATAATCCGGGTACTAAATTATTTAGTATTTCAGGTGATGTTGACAAACCCGGAGTTTATGAATTTGATAAAGGTGTTTCATTGCAAACAGTTCTTGATGAAGCCGGAGCAAAAAATACAAAAGCTGTACAGGTTGGCGGATATTCAGGAGTTTTAGTAGCTCCACAAGACTTTAATAAACCGCTTGAGTACGGCCCTGAAGGATTACCTCCCGGCGGTTCAATTATTGTTTATAATAATACACGCGATATGGTTGAAGTTCTATTAAATTATATGCATTTCTTTTATGAAGAATCCTGCGGACAATGTGTACCTTGCCGTGAGGGAACTTATGAAATGGTTAGAACACTTGAAAAAATTAAATGCTGTGAAGCATCATCGCGGGATATTGATAAATTAACAGAATTAGCTGAAGTAATGACAATTTCGTCGAAATGCGGATTAGGACAAACAGTGCCTACTCCATTTTTCTCAGCAATGGAAAATTTTAAAGAAGAATTTCTTGTAAGAGAGTGTGCATTATAGTAAATTATTATAGTTTAGTAATAAACTTATTATTCGGAGGCATAAAATGCAGAGAGTAACTCAGAGTGTGGAAACCGACAAGAGTGTTGCTTCAATTTTTGATTATATTAAAAACGTTAAGAATATGCCAAATTGGTCACTTTTAATAAATGAAATTGAAGAATTAACTCCAGGAAAGTATAATGCTAGTACAAGAATGGGGCCTTTAAAATTTGAATGGTCAGTTGAAGAAGCAGAAAAAAAATGTACCCTAACTGCAAATATTATGGGAACATCTTATTCCGCTTATTATATTGTTTCAGAACAAGGTGGAAAAACGGTAATTACACAGGATCTTCCGTTAAACCCAATGTCAACTGAAGACCAAATCAAAGACGGAATCAAACAGGAATTAACTAAACTTGTAGATTTAGTATAATATAAAATTAACTACCTCAATTTGAGGTAGTTAATTTATTTTTATTCAATAATTATAAAATCAATATAAATTTTAATATAAATATTTTTTTTGGAGCCAATTATTCGTAAGTTAATCAGATGGTTATTTATTCTAATATTACTGGCCGGTATAGTCTGGACAGGTATCCGCGGATATGTAAGAATTGATAAAGGATACAGGGCAATACTCTGGGATAAAATCAGAGGAACTAGAAATAAAATTTTTTTACCGGGTCCGCATTTCTTTCCCATAAGGGCTATTCCCCCTTATTTTAAAATGTCTTTATTTCCTGATACTGAAAAACCAATCACGGGAAAAATATTGATAAACCTACCCTACATGGATTCTCTCGTTCATGCCGGTGATTTTAAAATAGAATTTAGAGTTACATTGTATTACAAAATAAATAATGAACACCTTTTTTATCTTTCAAAAGGGGAAAATTACGCTGATTTTAAAGATGAAATTAAACAAACATTACTCGAAAACGAAAAGGGATATTTTATAAATAAGATTCTTCAAATCATATTAACGGAAAAAAAAGAGTTTACAAAAAAATTAATGTTCAGCGAATTATATGAATACAGTACATCTTTACTTAAAGAAAGATACGGTTCAAACATCAAAATTACCGCATTAAGGCATACTTTAATTAGTCTTCCTGATATACAAAAATACCGTGAACACTATGCAATAGCAGATAAATTTGCAAAAGAAAAAAGCACAGAATATGTAAAAAAAATGATTGAACTTAATTATAAAAAAAGAAAAAGTAAAACGTTAACAGATATTGAAATCAAACGTCTTAAAAATTACATAGCTTTGATGAAAAAAGGCCATGATATTCTTCCGTTTTTATTTATGGAAAAGCTTTCGGATAAAATACGCGTTGTTGTTATTCCCGAAGGAAGTAAGGGAATTGATTTTAGAAAATATTTCAATTTTTTTAAAAATAAAAAACAAACAAAGTAAATAGAGAGGATTATAAATCGCTGTCAAAATTAGATTTTGCCGTTTCAATCCATGAACGCATTTTATAAATCTCTTTCTTGAGGCGTTTATTAAAATTAGATAAGGACTTTATTTTATTATCAATTTCACGAATGTTCATGAATTCCTTATCGTTGATTATATAATTTTAATAAAGTATTTATTTTTAAATTTCTTGTCTTTTATAAAAGAATTTTATTATTATGTTGTTATCTTAACAGAGTTAATAGTTTTTGGTATTAGTAATGAATAAAAAAGTAACATTGTTCTTGATAATTTTAATTATTTATCCTTTTTCTCTATATTGCGCGGAGAATACAAGTAACGTAGATAAACCTCAAAAAATTATTATAGAAGAAATTTTTAATCCATTTAAAAGTACATTATTCGTTGCCAGCCAGCTTCCTTACTGCAAACATGAAAAACAACTGGTTGCAAATTTCACAGGAATTTCAGCTTTTGAATACTATTCAAATATTCCTAACCGGGAAAGATATGAAAAATATGATGCTATGTTCATATATGGTATAGGCGGTTATTTTGTAATAAATAAATTTGGTGTTGGAATAGAATTAGAATTTAATATACCCAAACAAAGGCAATATAGAAATCTTAAAACGGCCACAAATTCTTACATAGCAAATGACAAAAAAATAATTTTTAATTTCAATGTTGGTTTAGGTTATAAACTGCTTGAAAATCTAAGTATCGGGTTTGATTTTAGATATTATACTTACTATAAAACTCATTCTGTTGACCAGCTTATTGGAGATGACTTCAGTTATAATATTACTGAAGAAAATATTTTAACCGGATTTAGTATTACATATCAGCCATTCACGTTTTTACGTTTTTCATATAATATTATTTTACGCATACAAAATCTAATAGCCTTTTTTTCCTATAGTAAGGCAGGAATACCTTCATTGGAAAACTATTTTAAAATTACATTTATACCTCTAAGTAAAAAGTTATATTTCAATTTTGACTTTACCTTTTCCCCATGTATTGGCCAGAGATATGATGATGTAGCGCAAAATTTAAGTTGGGTTAAAGAGAGCATTTTTAATATTTTTACTTATATAACTTACTATTTCGTTAAAAATACTTTTGCAGCCAGAGCTGGATTTTTATTTGAAAACATAATAAGAGAACAATTTTCTTATGGTGATATTGCAGTATTAAAACCGCGTTATGATATGTATACTTTTCTTTATGGATTTTCGCTTGGAATTATAGTTAATATTTCCAAAGAAGTAAAAATTACTGCGGATTTTATTTATAAAAGCCATAGATACACAGAAAGCGGAGATATAAACGAATTAGCTGATAATACTTCCTATAATACACACACTTTCTATATGAATACCGTTATCAAACTTCCTTAAAAAGGTTTATAACGTGAATTTCGATTTAAATTATAAATTTATTTTTTTCTAAATATATGATTTTTAATAAATCAAAAAGATTGTTTCGTCACATTCGCTCCTCGTTGGAGACGTAAGCTTATGTCATTTGAGGAAAAATACTTTTAGGCAAAATCTCCGGCGGGCGACATCGAAGCAATCCTATTAGGCGCAGCTTTTGCATCGAGACTGCTTCGTCACTTGCGTTCCCCGCAGTGACATAAAACTTTGGATAATTGCGGCAATTTTTTTAAATCAAATTTCGCGTTTATAGATATTTTTTTAAAATTACCTGAACAATTATTGACTTTTAATTAATTTCAAGTATAATGTTAATAATTAATTAATTAGGGGAACTTTTTTGTTTCGTTATATTATTCAAAATAAATTAGCTGGAATGCACAGGCCGGGAAAATACAATAGTTTAAAAGAAGATCTGGAGAAAATTAGAAAATCCGGATTTAAAGTTATAGTTTCACTATTCGATCCGAACAATCCCGATGAAATAGAATTTGCGGATAAAGATTTAAGCGAATTCGGCATCGAGCATTTGAAATTAAGATTCCCGGATTTTTCCACCCCTAATCAGGAAGAAGTATATTCCATTTTAAAAAAAATACATGATAAAATTATGATTGATAAAAGTAAAGTGCTTATTCATTGCGGAGCAGGCCAAGGGCGGACAGGTACACTTGGAGCATTGTATTTACGTTTTAGAGACAGAGAAATATCAGGAAAAAAAAGTGTAAAAATTATCAGAAACAAATACCGTTTCTCAGCCGTTGAAACCCAAGAGCAGGAAGACTTTATAGAAAATTGGAATTTATGGCTAACGTAATATTGTAATCTAACCCATTACCGGGTTAAAATAATATAAAACTATGAATAGAGGGATATTTTGAAACGAATAACAATAATTTTACTGACAGTTATTTTCTTGTTTTCCGGTGTAAATCAGCAAATTAATGCTTTTAATATTAAAAAATCTTTCAGAAGGTTTACCGGACGTAAAAAATCATTAAGTACCAGAACTATAATTAAAGGGCTTAAAGAAGCTCTACGTATTGGAACAAGAAAAGCTGTTCAAAAAGTTAATAGAACAAACGGCTATTACGGCAACAGGCTCATAAGAATTAACCTACCTCCTTCAATGCGAAAAATTGCAAAAGTTGCAAGGAGAATTGGCCTTAGAAGATACGTTCGAGATTTATTAGTTAAGATGAATAGAGCAGCGGAAAGAGCTGCCAGAAGCGCGATACGCATCTTTATACGAGCAATTATGAGGATGTCTGTAAGAGACGCAAAAAGAATACTCAAAGGCAGGGACAATGCTGCTACCAAGTATTTTGAAAGGCATACACGACCCGCGCTTTACAGAGCTTTTCACCCTGTTATTAAACGCGCTTTGGATGCTGTCGGAGCAACTAGAGTATATAAATACTGTATGAAAAAATACAACCGATACGTGGTAAAAATGAGATTTCTTAGACTTAGAAAAGCAAGATATGACCTTGATGTATGGACAACGAATAAAGCTTTAGACGGTTTATTCAAAATGCTTGCCAAAGAAGAAAAAAAAATCAGAAGACACCCCGCAGCACGTGTAACCAAATTACTTGTAAAAGTCTTCGGTTAATATTTGTAAGAAATACTTTCAGTTTCTATTTTAAATGATAAAGTATAAAACGGAAAAAATATTTAATTTAAATAAAATTCAAGAACTTTTTCTTTCGGTGAATTGGTCTTCTGGCCAATTCCCGGAGAAATTGGTCATTGCTCTGCAAAATTCCGATTATGTTATCAGCGCATGGAACGAAGATGAATTAGCCGGCCTAATAAACGCAATTTCAGATAAAATAATTAACGTATATTATCATTATCTTTTGGTTAAACCTGAATATCAGAATATAGGTATAGGTAAAACGCTAATTAAAATGATGAATGAACACTATGCTGATTTTCAAAGAAAAGGATTAATTGCCTACAACGAACAAGTTGATTTTTATAAGGCATGCGGATTTATTCCTCATCAAGATAAAACGCCGTTGTTTATAACCGACCTTACAACATAAGTTAAAATTTTTTAATCTTAAATGGGCTTTTTAAATGATTCCGTAGCTTCTTCCAAGGTCTTAAAAAAATCGATATATTTATCTACTTTAAGACATTTGAAATTCTCTATGACCTGAGTATCTCCAACGACTTTTATTTTTTCGCCGTACCGGTTTACATAGGATGCTCCCATAAGAATTGTACCGACTCCGGAAGAATCCATGTATTCGGTTTTCTCAAGATTGAATACAAACTTTCTAATATTTTGTTTTAAATATTTATCAAATTCACGGTAAATCAAATCTTTTCTTTCGAAAGTAAAATTTCCGATTATCTCAAATACTGCAATGTCTTCATTTTTTTTAATATTATAATCAAACATATAATTCTTCCACCAACAAAATTAATTTAGTTATATAATAAGTGTTATTAAAACATAGTACGGAAAATTATCAATCAAAAAAATCTTTATCTTCCGAATTTTGTATTATTTTAAAATATTTATCCATATTTGTCAATTCAAATATTTTTTCAACATTCTTACTTAAATTAGTCAGGAAGAAACCTTTTTTATATTTACTTAACCGCCGGTTTAATTTAACCAGAAAACCGATAGCAAGGCTGTCAATATGCTGCGCTTTTGATAAATCAAAAAGCACATCACCATTATTAACATAATCCCAGTTCTCGAAAATTGAATTTAATTCCCATATAGCTTCAAAATTAAAAATTCCTTCAAGCAAGAAAATGTAGTCTTTGTTTAATTTACGTTTTATTATTTTCATATAAAATCAATTTTTATTATTATTATCCTAACATATTTCTTTTTAATTATCATCAACAAAAGATTTTTTTTACAAGATTTTTATTCAAAATAGGAGAAATTATGTCAAAACAGATTATTACCAAACTAAACGTTAGATTCTCAGAATGTGATTATTATCAACATGTTAACAATGCCGAATATATAAACTACTTGGATATTGGAGTTGCTGATTTATTTAGAAAAATCTATGATGATATTGTTAACATGAATTTCGTAATACATATGGTTCATGTTTCCGCGGATTTCAAAGGTTCTGCAACTTTTGATGATGAATTGATTATTACTACAGAGATAGATAAAATAGGCAATACAAGCATTACTTTTAAGCAAAGTATAAAAAATACAAAAACCGATAAAATAATTGTTGAAGCAAAGAAAATCGGTGTTTTTTTAAGTGTAACTTCAGGGGAAAAAATAAATACCCCGGAAGAAATTGTTATTTTTTTTAACAGTTAATTTAACTTTTTGACATTTTTTATGTCTAATTAAATAAAGAGACGAGAGAAACAGATTGGAAAACTACACAGATGAAGAACTCGTAAAAGAATTAATAAACGGAAATGAGAAAGCGTTTGATTATCTGTATAGAAGATATTCAAGGAAAGTTTACAGCATAATTGCAAGGATTACTAAAGATGAAGACCTTGCAGAAGATATTATGCAAGAGGTATTTGTGAAGACGTATAAAAATATTAAAAATTTTAAATTTAAAAGCACATTTTTCACCTGGCTATATAGAATTGCAGTAAATACTGCTTTAACAGGATTAAAGAAAAAATCCAAACTAAAAGAAAGTGAATTAAATCAGGAAATATTACCCTCTGAAAGTTCTCCTGATAAAAAACTTGAAGGTGAATATATTAAACAGCAGATAGAAGCCGCGGTTGACACTTTACCTGAAAAACAAAGGTTAATTTTTAGCTTAAGGTTTTATGAAGATTTAAAATATAGCGAAATTGCTGAAATTACTAAAATATCTTTAAACGCTTGCAAGACTAATTATCATTACGCAACAAACGCGTTAAAGGAAAAATTAGGAGTGCTGATATGAAAGATGAAGCATTTTTAAAATTCTTAAAAGAAAACAAAGTTGATTATCTAAAAGATAAGGATGAATTATTTTTTGAGAATAATCTCGTTGAAATTAAAAACAAAATAATATCAGGGAAAACTAAACAAAATATTTTCAGTTTTAAAAATTTATCCCTTGCTTTTTCTTCACTTATTTTGATTGCATTACCCTTAATAATGCTGTTAACCGGAGTTTTCAGCGTTAAACCCGAAAATCCAATAAATAAAAAACCCGTTGCGCAAAGTTTAAATGTATCGTATGATAAAGCCATGTATTTATCTCAAAAAAACTTTGAATTGGTTGAACTTGCACGGGCAGGATACAGTTCCGCGAAAATTGAGTTATATAATTCAATTTATCATGACCTTAAACACAATAACTCTTTTGATACGGGCCAGGATTATTCCGGATACTATAATTCAGAAGAAAGTGTGGAAATTAATACAAATAGCAAAAACGAAACACAATTAAATAAGTTGGCGTATGCTTATACCGACCTTCTAATTAACGGTGGCGCTGATTCTTAATAGGAGAAAAATATGAAAAGAATAAAAATTATTATTATAAGCTTATTAGTTTTAGCATTAAACTTGACTTTAATTAATTATTCAAACGCAAGAAGATATAGAGGATCCCGAAGACACAGAAGACATCATAGAGGGCGGCATATGATGCCGCCCCATCATATGCTGTATTACCACTTAGATGATGAAGAATTCTTATCCGAAACCGGTATTACTAGAGCTAAAGCGGATGAAATTAAAAACCTTATCAGGATAGCAAAAAAATTAAGAATTCCAATTATAGCTAAGCTTAGAGTTACAAGAATGGATTTTGAAGAACAGGTGCATGCTGAAAAATTAAATAGAAAAAGAATTTTCATACTAGCAAAAAGATTTCATGATATAATATGGGAACTTAGAAAAATTGACTTAGATACCCGTATTAAAATAGCAAAATTGCTGACGAATACACAAAGAAGTAAAATTGAACAATTCTTAAGAAAACGTTTTAGAAGAAGATGGAGAATAGGAAGAGCGCACCGAAGAAACCGAAGGCCTTAATCTTAGCTTTATAATACATAACATTATATTATCATGGCAATCTTAAAGTTTAGGATTGCCATTTTTTTTTCTATATGATTGGCAAAATTATTTTTTATACATATTTTTAAAAAAACAAAGGGGATTTTTATGATTAATCAATTTAAAGACTTATCAATTTTTAAAGACATTCCGCTATTTAAAGACGTTATACTTAAACCTGATTTTTCTAAAATAGTTGAAGGGTTCTGGCAAAGCGCTATGCTTGCTGGCGCATATTCAGCTTATAATCCGGCAGTTATGTATTATGCCGGTGTTATGGGCGCAATAAACAGCATGTATGATGTAAAAGAAAAATAATAAATGCCGGGTAATATTAGATATTTTGTTTTGATGATTTTAATAAACTACGGTTTTTAAAATATTTTTTCTTAATATCGGCAGTAAGTATTATAATTTCTTTTATTACCCCTGTTATAAATTTAGACGGTGATATTATTAGAAATTTCACTGTAAAAAAAAATTTTTACTTATTACCTTTTACTATTATGCGGGATAATTAACTTAAGTTTTATATTTATTAAAAACCGGATATTATTAAAAAGTATTTGGTTAATAATATCCGGGATTATATTTTCGTTTTTATTTTTATTTATGGAAAACGGAAATATCATTCTAAAAAGCTTTTCTGGTTTAAAACTTGGCTTTCCTTTGTATTTCTATATTTTATTGGTTTTGGATACTTATACGTAGGTTTTTATTCCAAATCTAAAAACGCAAAGTATTTTCTCGTTACATTTTCTTCTTTATTTATTATCAGTTATTTTCTCCCTGTTAACGGTTTATATTTTTCAAAAATAATTTTAAAAAGTATAAAAGAAACGCGGCAGATAAATTATTTAAACCGTTATCTTAATATTCTATTATTCATTCCCGGCATTTCCGCTGTATTTTTATTTTCTGCATTGATAAAACCTTTGCCGGAAAGTTCGTTGTTTTTACGCCAGGCGACCTTGTTTTGCTTTTTCGCCCCGTTTTATTTTATAATCAGTTTAATAGGAAAGTCTATTTATTATTCATGCCCTATGATATTATTAAACACGTTCACTGTTCCTCCATTAATATCATTACCTTTGATTTTATTAGCCGGAATAATTACCCTACCCATAGGCAAAACGGTTTATTAATAACAGGAATGCTTGGTTTACGATATACTTTGGATTTTAAATCCCCCGGCTTGTTTATCCAACACGTTGGTTTTAACAAGCCCCCTTTAATAAAGAGGGCGGCCGGTTTTTTATAATGTTAGAAAGAAAAAGAAGAATCTGCCCACAGATGAAGAGGATTCATAAAGAATGGATTAAAGAAAGCGATTGACTTGAAGCGGATAAACGTTGTGATTACCTTAACATAAAATGTATGAGCAATTTTATTTAAATTTAAAACAACCTTATCTCCTGTATATTGTCTTCAATTTATACATTGTAAATTCTATGTTTGTGAATAAAATTCAATATGAAACTATTCATATTATAAATTCTATATTATAATTTTAATATATTCTTATATATAAGGAGGCAATATGTCAATAATTGAATGGAAGGATGAATACAGTGTTCGTGTAAAGGAAATCGATGCCCAGCATCAAAAACTCGTTGAAATGATAAACGAACTGCACACTGCAATGGCAGGTGGAAAAAGTAAAGATATTCTATCTGAGATAATTCAAAAAATGGTTGAATATACACAGCTTCATTTTAGAACCGAAGAAAAATATTTTGATGAGTTTAATTATCCTCAAAGAGAACAACATAAAAACGAGCATAACAGTTTCATTGAAAAAGTAACGGATTTCAGCAATTCGTTTAATTCAGGAAAAGTTTTTTTGAGCATTGAAGTAATGGACTTTCTTAAGGACTGGCTTGCTAACCACATTACCGGTTCGGACCAGGAATATTCTGATTTTTTCACTTCTAAAGGATTAAACTAAAGAATATTATCATGTAAAAAAGGAATGCACTGCATATAAAACGTAAATTCTTTTCGTTTTTCACATTAGAACAACTAGTACATATAGGAGGTGATAAAGTTTAACATTTAGGGCACGTTAAATCAAAAAATTTTACCTGAATTCTTAATTCTTGATTTGAGCACGGTTTGTTTTACGTTCATACGCGTTTATGCCGATAGTAAAATCAAAATACCCGTTTTTAGTTAAATTGTTTTTCGCCTGTTATAAGTTTTTTTAGTTTTTTAATATTTTTGTTATCCGGTTCTATTTTTTCAGCGCGCTCTACTAATTCTCTGCATCGTTCCAAAGCGCCTATAATCCGGTACGCGTCACAAAGGTTAATAAGGTTATTAACGTGTTCGGGTTTATAACGCCTGTAATTTTCACCGTAATCAAGCGCGGCGTAATAATTTTTTAATTTTTTGTTCAAAACACCGGCTAAATATACATAATCAAGGTTTTCTACACCCGGATGATACCATATGATTTTCTTAACAATTTCAAGCTCTTTCTCAATATTGTTTATTTCCTTGTAACACTTATATAAATCCTTTAATGCTTCATCATCAGGGTAAATATCAACAGCGAGTTCAAGGTGTTTAATAGCTGATTCATAGTCGCGTTTTTTTAAGGCATCCATACCTGCTTGCTTTTCGTTTAAATAATTTTCCGAATTATATTTTTTACGCCATTCCGGTTCATCTGTCATTTGAATTGAAAGTATTGAAATATCATCTGTAATTTCTCCCTGGTCTTTTATGACATTAATTAATTCCTCAACATTACCATGAGCCAGTTCAATATTTGTTAAAAACTTTCTTTCATCTTCGTTAATTATCCGGTGCCCGGTTTCTTCATCTATACCAATCATAATATCATCACGCCCGTCAGAGCCTATAAAAACCTTATCCCCTTTTTCCAGGTGAATCAACCTTACATTAGGGCTTTTTTCACCTCCGAAAGTAACAGTACCGATTTTACGGATATCAAGCTCCTGCATGGTGAACTTTGCTTTTCCGTTTCTGTAAAGTACAGGCCACGGATGTTCGGAATTAATATAGTACAGTAATCCTGAAACTTCATCAACAAGGCCTATAACCGCGGATATTAACATACTGCCGTCAAATGATTCAAAAATTGTTTGAAGTTCGTTATAACTTTCTCTGAGCCATCTTTCAGGAGTAAAAATTTGCAGCGACCTCATTAATGTGGTCCTTTCAACAAACGAATTAAAAACAACCCCGAATACAAGCGCACCGCCTGCCCCTTGAAGAGACTTGCCCATTGCATCTCCATTGGCAAAAACAGTAAATTTTTTACCGCGTAAAGTTATAGCATGCGCGATGTTAATATCTCCCCCTATTTCTCCCTGCTTTTTTCTAAAGTTAAACTTCTTTTTCTGGCTTAAATAAAAATCTATTGTAATCAAGCTGCTTTTAAAAGACTTGGACATTAAGGGATTTAGAATAAGAGAAGTTAAAAAATAATCCCCTGCCATTTGCTCATTTAGTGCTTCAACTTGTTCCAAAGATCTTTTTAACTCTTCAGTCCGTTGTTTAACTTTATTTTCCAAATTTTGTGTGTAATCCTGAATCATAGCAGCCATATTATTAAAAGTTTCGCCTAACTCCCCTATTTCATCCTTTGTGCTAATATCAGCGCGTTCGTTTAAATCCCCGTCCTGCATTTTATAAATTGTCTGCATCAACTTATTAATCGGGTTTGTTAAAGTTGAACTTGTTAGGATAATTACAACGAATAATATCCCTATGACTACAAGGCCAATTATAACGAGAATATTCCGTACACGGTAAATAGGCTCAAAAACATCTTCTCTGTTTGACGCAGAAACAATAAACCAATCAAGGAGTTTTAAATGCTTAAATTGCGCAATTTTAATTTTTGGCCTTTTATCAGCACGGTTTTTAAACCTATAAGTTATTCTACCGTTCTTTTTCGTAATAATTTCCTTTATGAAATATTTTCCGCCCCAGCCTTTTAAGTTTATCAAACTTTTCTTAAAAAGCCCGGGATGGCTAATCATATACCCGTTATTATCTAAAACGAAAAAATAGCTGTTCATATTCGGTTTATCAGAAATGATATTCTTCATTACTACTTTTGTATCAATTAGATGAGAAAACTCATCTTTAAAAGCTGCCGAACAAAGAATAAAATCCATTTTGTCAAAGTATACCATATACATTGCTTTTGCGCGCCCGCTTTCGCTTTGGTCAATGTATTCAAAATATCCTTTATTTTTAATTTTGTATCTTAAATATTTATCTTTTTTCATATTTAAGGCATTCATTTCCGTTGTTGTTATAGGCTTAATATGGTTAAAAAGATTCTTGCCAGTAAAATTATCTCTAGGATGATACAAAATTTTACCCTCTGAATTTATTGCATACATATAACCGGTTTTGCCGATCACTACAGTATTAAGCAGTTTTTTTATTTTCTGCTTCAAGGCTTGTTTTTGCAGGCCGGAATTATAAAACCACTTTACACCGTCCATGTATTGATGAGATTTAAATCTAAGATAATTTATGATTGTGCTCTTAACTTCATTTTCAACAATTTGAAAAGAAACATAATTCAATGCGGCAAGATTTTTTTTTATGTTTTTCTCAGTCATTGCTGCAAGTTGATTGTAGATTATTATTCCGCCAAGCAGTAACACAACAATAATTACTGCACTATTAATAGATAATAACTTTGCTTTTATTTTCATCGCCTTACTTCCCGTGAATTAATAACCTATTTTACCACAAATCATTATTTATGTAAATTTATTTAAGGCAAATGTTAGCAAAAACGTGAAAAATAATATTTAGTAAAGACTATAATTCAGAATTATGGGATTGTTCATAGACTTCACCTTTATTAAGCAAATACTCAGCTCCTACTTTTATTCCAACCGCTCCAATTGGGGCTGTTACTATAATACTTAAAACCGCTATGGCTAGAATAAACTCTCCGGTTGATTTTCCACCGGTTAAAAAAATCTGCCCCCTGGTTACCAAAGCAAGAGCAACGCCTCCCACAGCTGCCTGTACCGTTGCTTTGGGCAAGCCCGCAATAACGCAAAAAAACCTCTCTTTTTTGTTTAAACCTGATTTTATTAAAGAAAATAAAATTCCCGCGCTTCTTGCTATTAATCCGCTGAATATTAATAATAACCCAGTTAATCCGGAATTAAAGACAACGTTAATATTTACCTGGGCACCAATCAAAACGAATAAAGCGATTTCCGCAAAAATCCAAATTTTATTAAACTTGTTTGCAAGCGATTCTGCCATTTCCGGGTCTTTTTCAAGGAGCACAAATCCCATAGCAATAATTCCAAGCAATCCCGCCAAAGGAAAAATCTTTAAAGTCTGCAAATGATAAAAAAGAATCGCAACTAATAAAAATTTTAACACTTTACGCGTTTCATTTGCTTTTGATTTCCTAAAGTAAAGATACACCAGATATCCCAGCAATAAACCAATTCCTATCCCTGTAATTATACTTACAGGGATTTTTAATATTTCTAAAATCATTGAGCCGGACGCGTTTTTGGCTGAAGCCATGTCTATAAAAGCCCCGAATAATGTAATGGCAAGTACGTTATCCAGAGATGAAGATGCCAGAACTAAAGTTGGAATTTCCTTATCTTCTCCATATTTGTGATCCTTTAAACCAAGCATTGAAGGAACAATTACAGCGGGAGATACTGCAGCGACCGCAAACGCTAAAATGCCCGCAGAGGCAATGTTAAGCCCTAGAAAAAGCCTGCCCAGAATAAATAGTATAGCAGCCTCAAACAAAACGGATATTATGCTCATCCTCGTTGCTATACCGCCAACACGCTGCAATGCTTTTTTGCTAATGCCAAGCCCTGCCCGGATTAAAATTACGATAAGAGCCGCCGTTTTAATTTCAGGCGCACTTTTAAGTATTGAATCCGGTATAAATAACCAGTTAAAATAAGAATTAAATATATCCCTGCCCATAAATTTTATTAATAAAACTTTGGTAAAACCGCCTAATAATAATCCGGCTAAAATCATTCCAAGCAAAGGAGGAAGTTTTATTTTCTCAAAAAATTTTGAGAATATTATAGCAATAATAATTACAACGGCAATACTTGCAAGCATAAAAAACCTCATTTTAAGTTTAATTTAACTTATGGAAAAATAATCAAGAAGTGTAAGATTATAAATGTGAAAATCTATTTTGGAGAAAAAAGAAATTTTACAATTTTAAACGCACAATTTCTTTTAACTATAATATTTTTGCTGTCATTAAGTTTAGTAGTAGTGCCTTTTTTATACGGTGTAAATGCCAGAAATGAGTTTTTATACCCAAACTCAATTTTTAAACCCGTACTGGATTTTATTTTAACATTTACAGGGATTTGAAATGTATATACAACGAAGCTATTAAGAGTTTTCGCATTAAAATTAATTACTTTAAAACCCCTGATTAGTCTTCCCCTAAAATGGATTTGGAGAAAATAATCATATTCAGCTAAAAAATTAAAACCGTATTTTTTTATATAATATTTTTCTTTGCCGTCAATTTCTCTATTGCTGTTCCTGTCATATTTCCACAACAGCATGCCGGAAAATCTTTCATCAAAAATCCAGGTAATATTTATAAATTTAAGCTTATCCCTTTTTAATTCAACGCCGACATTATATATAACCGTTGCGCCCGTGCAATACATGCATGGATATGATAGGTTACTGATATATATTGATGCGATAATAGTAATAAATGAAATAAATTTTCTCATAAAGTGTTTTAACAATTAATTATTTTAAAATTATTATTTAAAAGTAATTAAAAAATATAAAATGTTGACAAAAAAATATTATTAAATAAAATAAAAGTGGGTTTTAACAATGAAAAAAGAAGGCATTCTTTATACCATAATCGGCGCTCTTATCATCGTAGTTATAATATTACTCTTAACTAAAAGCTGTTCTCAAGCTCCTGGAGAACTTAAATCACAAAACGCGCTTTATAAAAAACAAGTAAGTGATCTTGAAAAAGAAAATACTCTATTGCAAAAAAAAGCAAATGACATTAAAAAGAAATACGAAAAAGAAAAAGAGAATAATGAAAACCTTTCCCAAACCCGTGAAAAACTCATTAAACAAAATAGAATCTTAGCACGTCAAAGCCGAGGCCCGGATAGAGAAAAAAACCGGGCACTGAGGCAAAACGTTAGGTATCAATTAAGGATTGCAAAATTAATTAAAGAAAACCGCAGATTAAGAAACCGGTTAAAACCCGGGCAAAAAACCAATAACAAAGAATTTCAAAAAGTTATTGTAAAAATCAAACAGCTTGAAAAACAAAACAAAAATATTCAAAAAAATAATAAAGATATTAAAAACCAGAATAAACGCCTTGCAACTACTCTGGAAAAACTAAAAAAAGAAAATCAAAGGCTAAGAGAGAAAAACAATACTGATGTGCCGGAAGATATAAAAAATAAAAATAAAACCCTCAAACAGGAATTGGTTAAACTTCAAAAGGAAAATGAAAAATTAAGGGAAAAGTATAAAAAAGTCATACCGGAAAATGAAAAAAACGTCAAAGAAAATCAAAAGCTAAAAACCGAAATAAAAATACTTAGAGAAAAAAATAATGAATTACGGAAAAATACAAATCAACCGCCTGATAACAATGTTCAGGTTATTAAACAGGAAAACGAAAAAATAAAAATTCAAATTCAAAAATTGAAACAGGAAAATAGTAATTTAAAACAAAAAAATCAAAATAGAGAAAAAGTTGAAAGAGAGATTGACCGCATTAAAGCAGAAAATACACGCCTCGGTTTAGAAATAAATCAATTAAAGCAGGAAAATAAAAAACTTGCAAATCAAAGTCAGCCTCCTTCAACGGGCAACACAGGGGACACAGAAAGGCTTAAAGTCGTTGTAACTAGACTTGAAAGAGCAAATAGTCAGGCTAAACAGGAGAATAATAAATTAAGAAGAGAAAATTCCAATACTAAACAATTAATTCAACAATTACGTACGGAAAATCAAAGATTGAAAAATACTCCTAATACTCCAGCTGATAACCGTGTTACCGTACAGCTTAAGAAAGAAATTCAAAAATTAAAAGATGAAAATAATAAATTAAGAACAAAACTTAATGAAAAACCGGATACTCCAGATACTCCGGATACAAACAAGCCGGATAATAACAAAGAAATTGTTGAAAAAAATAAAGTATTGATAAAAGAAGTTGAAAAATTAAAAGAAGTTAACAAAAATCTAAAAGAACAAATTAAAAAGAATCAGGCAACTCCTCCACAAACAGTGAGCAATAAAGAAAAACAACTTCAACGTGAATTAGCTAAAACAAGACGGGAATTAAATAATTCCAGAAATCAGCTTACACGGTTAATCAGGGAAAAGCAAACTCTTATACGGCAGGCACGTCAGAATAACCGTCCGCCGGATACAACGCGTATAGATAATAAAATCAGCCAACTTCAAAAAGAAATCAGAGAAAAATCCAATAAGATAACTGTTTATCAAAGAGAAATTGCAAAACTAAAAAAACAGCTTAGGGACCAAAAACGAGCATATAATAAAATTATAACCGGATTACGCACGCAAATAAAACGCGGTACAATCACTACACGCATTGAAGGAAATAACATCCGGATGACTTTTATTAACGAAATACTATTCAATTCCGGCTCGGTGCAGCTCTCAGGTAAAGGGGCAAGGCTTTTACGCACTATTGCCAAGGAGTTAGTAAAAATCAAGTACGGTAATATATATATTGAAGGCCATACTGACTCCCGTCCGGTATTAAACCATCGTTTAAGATACGTTCTGCCCACAAATTGGGAATTCTCAGTAATGAGAGCATCCCGTGTGGCACGGTTTCTTTCAAGTTTAGGATTAAAGCCTAAAAAACTGATTGCAGCAGGGAGAGGGCCTTATTTACCGCGTTCCTCCAATGCTACACCAATTGGAAGGTCATTAAATAGAAGAATTGAAATTCTTATAACTCCCGAACTAAGTATTGAAGAAAACAGAAACAGGGTATACGCAACGAAGAAAAAACCTAAAGATAATTCATTTGCTCCACCCAAAAAACAGCCTTAATATATTACATTTCAAGGGGAGCATATTTGCCCCCCTTGAATTTGATTCAACATTTCTTAATAATTATTTTAATCATTAAACACTCCATATTATTTTTTCTTAAAACAATTTCTTTCATAATTTATAAATTTCTATTGACTTTAGATATTGGAATTAATTATAATTAAATTATACCCATAGGGGGTATACGCATAAGGAGAAAAATATGCATGAAGATCAATTGCCAAGATTGAATAAAATTACCGGACAAATAAACGGTATAAAAAAAATGATACAAGATAAAAGATATTGCATGGATATACTCGTTCAGATCAAAAGCGTTTTATCCGCTTTGTCAAAAGTCAGAGATAATATTTTAAAACAGCATTTAAACAGCTGCGTAAAGCATGCATTATCAGGAAATGACAAAATTAATGCTGAGGAAAAAATCAATGAGCTAATAAGCTTTCTTGATAAGCTTTGCTAAAGGAAAAATAATGTTAAATTTTTTAACTAACACATATAATTTATTTATTCAAATGGCACCTTATCTATTGATAGGTTTTTTTCTAGCCGGAGTACTATTCGTTGCCATACCCAGAAACCGTCTTGTTGAGATATTAGGAACACCGGGTATTATGTCCTCAATTAAAGCCGCATTAATAGGGGTTCCACTTCCGCTTTGCTCATGCTCGGTTATTCCAACTGCAATATCATTAAGGAAAAACGGAGCATCTAAAAGTTCTATAATGTCCTTTCTTATTTCCACTCCACAAACAGGGGCTGATTCTATAATTATAACGTATTCTTTTCTAGGCCCTGTTTTCGCTGTATTCAGAGTAATATTTGCTTTTATTTCCGGAATAATGGGAGGATTATTCTACTTTTTAATCAGCAAAGAAAAGAAATCTGTCATAATAAAAGCTAAAGATAAAAATGTTAATAATATTAAAACAAGCTTTATACAGAAATTAAAAACTATTTTTAACTATGGCTATGTCAACTTATTAAATGATATTGCCTTTCATTTAATCCTAGGTATACTCGTCGCGGGTATCATATCTACGTTTATACCTGCTAATATAATAAAAAGTTCTGTAAGCGGCTTAACAGGTAAACTCATAATGATTGCAATAGGAATCCCAATGTATATCTGCTCTACTGCATCTATTCCAATAGCAATTGCTTTAATCCTAAAAGGCGTTTCCCCGGGTACCGCGTTTGTATTTTTAATGGCAGGGCCGGCAACGAATATTGCCAGTTTGATTGTAATTTCAAAATCCATTAGCAAAAAGTTTGCTTTTTCCATGACGGGTATATTGATACTGTTTTCTCTGCTTGGAGGTATTATACTTGATTTTACATATTCTTTATTACCGGCGGGTTTTATTCCAGAGAAGGCAAAAATTACTAAAATTTTTCCCCATACCTTACTTATTATATTCGCGATTATATTTGCTCTGCTTTTATTAAAATCGATCGTAAAACAGATTGTAGGTTATTTTAATAAACGAAGTATAACGAATTGTACTGATGGAAATTGTAATATTGATAAAGGAGATAATATGAATAACAACGATATTACTATAACGATAGATGGAATGACATGTAACCATTGTAAAATGGCTGTTGAAAAAGCCATTAAAACCGTTGAAAATGTTCAAAAAGTTCAAGTAATGCTTGAGCAAGGAAAAGCCGTAATATCCGGTAATTCACCGGATATTAATGCTATCAAATCAGCTGTTATTGAAGCCGGTTACGAAATAAAATAGTTTAATTCTAAGGTTCTATATATTTAAGAAATTTTTTATCCAGAAAAAATTGTATAGGTTTTGTAGCGTTTTTTATTTCCTTATC
>CALGPD010000386.1 GCA_937960625.1 uncultured Spirochaetia bacterium
GTAGATTTACTAATTAAACAAAAATATATCTAAGGTTGGTTCTATGATGAAAATAATATTAATAATTTTAAGTATGATATTCTGTCTTATCAATATTAGTGCTTATACTAATACTTTAAATAGTTTTAGATTAACAAACGGTGATACAAATATTAATCGTTATGCTGATGATGATTTAAGTTGTTATCCTAACAAGGATGCGGTTGATATTTTGTTTAATATTAATGAATATAAACGTTTACCTTTTATTATTGGCGGGACATATTATAACAACAGTAAAAATAAATGGCTGAAATGGTGGAAAAAACTTAGACCACATTATAAATACATTCCTCTTAAATTTAAATATTTTTTAACTTTTAATGAAAAAACATTAAAATTGAAAACTCGAGTAATTTTTACTTTTTTCTATTTGCATATGCAAATATGCAATAAATATAAAAGTCAACTCACTAAAAAAAGAATTAAAAATTTATTAAAAACAAATGATCTGAGAAGCATTTATTTATACGGGCAATTTGAAGGAATAAATTTTAATGATTTTGATTCTTTTATTGCGGTTACTTATCAAAGTGTTTTGGATCATAGAGTTAGAAAAAAGATAAAAACTAAATTTGGGCATAAGCAAAATTCAAGGGATTTAAAATATTATTACCTCGCTGCTTATGATTATAGCAACAGGTTAAGGGGCGTCAGGTATATTTATTACGATAAAAACTATCGGAACAATAAGAAAAAAGCATCTCGTTTTCAGGGTGATACTATATATACATGGAATATATATTATCATAAAAACGGGAAATTAAAAAACATATCTAAACACGATGCAAATGGCAGGTTGATTTATAATAGAATTATTAAGTAAATTATCAAGATTTTGGCAATCATACAAGCAAGGACGGGTGAGTTTGTAAGTGAAAGTGAAATTATGAACATCCTTGTTTCTTGATTTTATTCCCCTAGGGCGTCGCTCAATTCAACGAATTTATCAATACCGAGCATTTCACCGCGGATAGTATCATCAATTCCGCATGCATCAAGAGCTTCAAATATTTTGTCCTCGTTAAAAGAAATAAAAGGGCTTGATTTTAACGAATTTTTGATTGTCTTTCGCCTTGACACAAACACGCTATGTACTATGTCAAAGAATAGCTTCTCGTTTTTTACGTTGTATTTAGCATCATCAACTGTGAATGTAACAACCGCGCTAAAAACTTTAGGCTGTGGGAAAAATACTTTCGGAGATATGACCCTGCAAAGTTTAGGCGTTGTAAATACCTGGCTTAAAATTGAAATACTTGAATACGTTTTGCTTCCCGGTTCGGATATAACGCGCTCTGCTACTTCTTTCTGCATTGTTAGTGTGAATGAAGTTAAATGCCCTCGCTGTTTGATTAGTTTGTCAATAATCTTCGATGTAATGTTATAGGGGATATTTGCGCAGACCTTTGCTTTTACGCCATCCGGGATTATTTTGGAAATGTCAGTTTTAAGGAAATCCTGGTGATGTATATCTATATTTGACTTGTCTTTTGCAAGTCTTGACAGTAATTCGGCTAATTTTTTGTCAAATTCAACCAGTATGAGTTTCTTGCATTTATCCATTAACAAATGGGATAAACTGCCTATTCCCGGCCCGATTTCAATAACAGTATCATCAGGAGTGATGTCCGCGCACAAGATTATTTTTTCAAGTGTATTTTTATCAATGAGAAAATTTTGCCCGCGCTCTTTTGTTAGCCTGATACCGTTTTCGGATAAAAGACGCTTTATTGCGCCGATATTATAATAGCCGCTCTTTTCCATTTATAAAATCAGTTTGTTAAGTGGAAACTCAACAATATCCGTTGCACCGAGTTCAAGCAGTTCGGGAACAATGTCTCTCACCTTTGTTTCATCCATTACGGTTGAAACGGAAAGCCACGGTTCCTGTTTTAAATGCGAAACTGTTGGCGCTTTTAATGCAGGGAGAATTTTTAAAACTCCATCAAGGTTTTCATCTTTGACATTCAGCATTAATCCTACTTTTCCATTGGCATCCAAAACAGATTGCAGAAGCAGTGCAAGGCGGTCAATTTTGCTTTTTTTCCATTTATCTTTATAGGAGTTTTTATTTGCAATAAAACGCGTTGTCGTTTGCAGAACTTCGCAAACTATGCGCAGGTTGTTTGCGCGTAAAGAACTTCCAGTTTCGGTTATCTCAACAATTGCGTCAGCCAATTTAGGAGGTTTTACTTCAGTAGCTCCCCAGGAAAACTCAATTTTTGCACTGACACCGTGTTTTTCAAGAAAACGCCTTGTCATGTTAACGGCTTCGGTTGCAATGCGTTTGCCCTGTAAATCTTTAACATCCTGAATATCTGAATCCTCCGGAACTGCCAGCACCCATCTAACGGGTTTATTCGATGTTTTGGCATAAACAAGGTTTGCGACCTCTTCAACATCAACGTCATTTTCTAAAATCCAATCAAGGCCTGTTAAGCCGCAATCCAGTAATCCCTCATCAACGTATCTTGCCATTTCCTGGGCTCTTATTAATAAACATTCGATTTCAGCATCGTCAATTGTTGGGTAATAGCTTCTCGAAGATACCTGTATAGTGTATCCTGCTTTTTTAAATAGTTCTACGGTTGCGTTTTGTAAAGAACCTTTTGGTATTCCGAGTTTAAGAATTTTATCCGACATAATAACCTCTACTTTTTACTTAATTGTTTTATCATCTTTTTTAATTTTTTTAGATATTTACCACCGAGTTTTTCAGCAATGGGTAAAATATATTTATTGGTTTTTTCTAAATATTTTTCCTGAAATAATTTTGAGAAATCGCTTGTGCTTAAATTATGCAGCCTGTCCGCTATTTTAATTTTTAACACGTTTTCATTTTCATTTGGAAGATTTTTCCAGTATTCAAGTTCGCCTTTTTGGTCATCCGGCTTTGTCATTTTTAAAACATACTTTGCCACATTATGACCGAACTCTTTTTTTATTTCTTCATAAGTTGTGTCTGTATCTTCAATGGTATCGTGCAAGAGCGCTGCATAGATTATTTCTTCATCTTTGATTTCAAACTCGTTAACGAGTATCAAGGCAACGTTTAAAGGGTGGGTTATATAATCCTCACCGTCTTTCCGTAACTGCCCTTTATGTTTTTCGCTTGCAAATTTATAAGCTTTTGTCTGTTTTATTTCTGCTTCAGTCATTAAAATTATTTTTTATAAACATCATCCGGATTAAAAACTTTGTCTTCGTTTATGGTTACAACGTCATCACTTTCAACTTTGTTAAAGAAACATGACGCATAGCCTAAATGGCAAGCAGCACCTCCGATTTGTTCTCCGAGTATTAATACCGTATCATTATCGCAGTCAAAATATATTTCGTGTACTTTTTGGGTATGGCCTGAACTTTCTCCTTTTAACCATAGTTTATTCCGGCTTCTTGACCAATAATGAACATTTCCTGTTTCAAGGGTTTTTTGCCATGCAAGTTCATTCATATATCCTAACATAAGAACGCGTTTAGTTTTGGAATCCTGAAAAATACAGGGAATTAATCCGTTTTGTTTTTTAAAATCTAATTCTATCATATTGCCTCTAACCGTATTTGTTTAATTTAAATGTAAATTAAATAAATACTTGCGTTTATTTCAAGAAAGATTAAAAAAAACATTAGTCGGCTTGACGGTTTATGTTAAAAGAAATATAATATCAATATATCACGATATAGTGATTAATATTTAATTACGGAGTATATTCTGAATAACGTAATAAGTTTATTCAAGACATTATCAGATAAAACCCGGCTTAGAATTTTAAATTTGCTGGACAGGGAAGAATTAAACGTTCAGGAAATTGTTGATATTATTGGTGGCGCGCAATCCGGTATTTCAAGGCATTTATCCGTTCTTAAAAATTCGGGTTTTATAAAAGACCGTAAAGAAGGAACATGGAGTTATTACAGCAGTGTTCAGGAAGATCATGGTTTTAAAAAAGATATGCTTGACAAACTTGCTGAAGAGTTAAAAAGTGATAATGATTTTAAGCATGATATAGAAAAACTTTCGCAGGTAATCGAAAAACGAAAAGATATTGCACGGGAGTTTTTTAAGGGATCCGCACTTAATATAGATAGTTTGACCGGAGTATATGATGATGAAAGGTTGAGGCTCTTATCTTTATTAAAGCTTATACCGGTTAAATTAAATGTAATTGATTTAGGCTGCGGTAAGGGTAGTTTTTTGCCGTTTTTAGCCTCCATAAAGGCTAATATTGCTGCTGTTGATGCCAGCGAGCCTTTATTAAAACAAGCACGGGATTTAATGAATGATTATGATAATATTTCGTTTTATTTAAGCGATGTTTCTAACTCAGAGATAAAAGATAATTGGGCGGATGCATGTTTCGTGAATATGGTGATGCATCATATGCCAAAGCCTAAAGATTTTTTTTCATCAGTTAAAAAAGTAATTAAACCCGGCGGGCTTTTAATAATATCTGATTTTGTGAGCCATGGAGATGAAACCATGCGGGAAAACTTCGGGGATTTATGGCTGGGGTTTGAGCAAAGTGAAATAAAGAATTGGGCTTTAAACAGCGGGTTTCACGATATAGATATTCAAATGTTAAATACAAATGGAAAGCAGGTTTTCATTTTTTCAGCAACAAAGAAATAATATTATCCGTAGTTTGCGGAAAGTTAATAATAAAGGAGTAAGTTAATGGACGAAGGAAAGAATTATAAAGTCAAAGATTTATCTCTTGCGGAAGCAGGCAGGTTAAGAATAGATTGGGCAGAAAGCAGAATGCCCGTTCTTATGGCTTTAAGAGAAAAATACAGTAAAACTAAACCTTTAAAAGGTTTAAAAATCGCAGGTTGTCTACACGTTACTAAGGAAACAGCAGTTTTAATTGAAACTCTTGCAGCAGCAGGCGCAGAGCTTTCTTGGAGCGGTTGTAATCCGTTATCAACAAATGATGAAGTAGCGGCAGCATTAGCTAAAGACGGTACTTCTATTTATGCATGGCATGGTTTATCTACAGATGAGTTTTACTGGTGTATTGAGAAAACGATTGAAATGAAACCTAATCTAACTTTAGATGATGGCGCAGATTTGATTGTTAAAGTGCATAAAGACCATCCTGATTTGTTTGACAACATTTTAGGCGGTACTGAGGAAACAACAACAGGAGTTCACCGTTTGCGTTCAATGGCAAGGCAGGGCGTTTTAAAATATCCCGTTGTTGCTGTAAATGATGCGCAGACAAAATCTGATTTTGATAATGTTTACGGCACGGGACAGTCTTCTCTTGACGGTATTTTAAGAGCTACATCCATTCTTTTTGCAGGCAAGAATTTCGTTGTTGCGGGATACGGCCATTGCGGCAAAGGCGTTGCAAGAAGAGCAGAAGGAGCAGGGTGTAACGTAATAGTAACTGAAGTTGATGAACTGCAAGCTTTGCGCGCTGTTATGGACGGTTTTCGGGTAATGAAAATGGATGATGCCGCAAAAATCGGTGATGTATTTTTAACAGCAACCGGGTGTAAAGACGTTATTGTTAAACGCCATTTTGAAACAATGAAAGACGGCGCAATAGTATCTAATACAGGTCATTACGATGTTGAGATAAATATTAACGATTTAAAGTCTGTATCCAAATCTTCACGCGTTATGAGAGCCAACAACGAGGAGTTTGTGCTTAAGAAAAACGGCAATAGAATATATTTGCTGGGTGAAGGCCGCTTGGTTAACCTTGCCGCAGCAGAAGGCCATCCTTCAGAGGTTATGGATATGTCTTTTGCTAACCAGTTTATGAGTATGGTTTACCTTGCTGAGAATGGAAAAGAACTTGAAAATAAAGTTTATGATATTTCTGAGGCTCAGGATAGGGAAATAGCTAAAGTTAAACTTCAAACTATTGGAACTGAAATTGATGTTCTAACCAAGGAACAAAAAAACTATCTTGAAGGATATGAAGAAGGCACTTAAAAATAAATATTTTTAAAACCCGCATTTGTTTGCGGGTTTTATTTTTTGTATAATGACTTAAAAATCCGATAATTATATTAGAAATGTTTATTGACATAGTAGTAAATTTTACTATATAATATTAAATAGATGATATTTAAGGAAAATGCCATGCGTAAGAGTTATTTATTTCTTTTAGTTCTATTCTTTATGTTTTTAGGCTGTGTTAAGCAAAGTAAAAGATATAATGAGCCTGAACTCGTTCCTGCTAATTACAATCTTGTAAATGCAAAACTAAGGCCCTATTATTATAAGAAACATTTATCCGGAGTACTTGAGCGTCAAACAAAATTTGCTATTGAACCGGGTGAACGCGGTTATAGTAAAGACCAGAATTATTCAAGGATAGTCGTTGCTGATATTGTGACTAAAGATGAAAAAGGCAAAAATGTTGAAAACCGGAATAGGGTAGTTGCTATTGAGAATTATTCATTAAAAGATAAAACCGGTTTTAATCCATATGATTATATTATGGTTTCTAAGCATATATATAATTATAAAACTGATAAAGTTTTTCATTATAAGGTTAAAAATGGAGATCCTGAACAGGTCCAAGAAATGGGCAATCGCGAAATGGATAAAAAAGAATTAAACGCGTATTTATTATCTGATATTAAATTGTTTAATGTTGTCTTTCCTCTTTATAAAGCTACCGGCGAGAAATTTAAGAAAATAAAAGCAAAAGTTCTTAAAGAACATGGAGGAAAAAATATTAGCGATTTTTTATTAAAGAAAGTTAAATTATTAAAGAAAGTAGTGGGTAAACTTACCGGTGGTGAAAATATTCACGCAAATTTGACAATGCAGGTGATTTTGCCTGACAATAAATTATTTTCAATTCAGGTTTTATATGTTCCAAAAAATATTGTTGAAAAGATAAAGGAAGGCCATATATATCGAAATATCGTTGTTAGTTTAAACGATAATATTATTGCAAAAGGTATTGTTATGCTTGGAGGCAGCTCGGCCTCAATAAAGATAGGCAAGGATAGCATTATAATTGCTGATTATGTACGCGGTTTGGAAGACATTTTAAATGAACCTTCACAAAATAAAGAAGATAATCAAAAATCAGAAGAAAAATCAGAAGAAAAATCTGATAATCAGTCTTAATATTGTATTTATTGCCCGGCGTTATTCTCCGGGCTTTTGGTTTTCATTATCATTGTTTTTTCTATCCCGGAAATAAACTCCTATTAGGATTAAACAACTTCCAAGTAAAATTACAATTCCTAAGACTATCCAGTACCATAGAGGATGTCCACCGTGTTTACGGAAATATTCGCCGGATAAAAATAGCGCAATTAATACGCCCAAAAGAATAAATTTTAAAATGATTTGATTTTTATCACTAGCTAAAAATTTTTTGAACTTACTCATTTAGCCATCCTGATATTTCTACTGTTATTTGCTCTGCTAATTTATCCGCAAGTATTTTTCCCTCGAATACGTTGTCACTATTAGGTTTTATTGAAATATAGAATTTAATTTTCGGCTCGGTTCCTGACGGCCTCGCTGTTATTATTGTCCCGTCTTCAAGGTAGAATGTTAGTACGTTGCTTATTGGTAAAGATATTTTTTCCGTTACTTTGCCATTTACCTTGATTTCCGATTTGAGTATATCCCTCACTTTTATTACTTTTATTCCCGAAATACTTTTAGGAGAATTTTTTCGAAGTTCTGTAAGAACTGATTTTATTTTTTCCTGCCCCTCAATCCCCTCAAGTCTAAATGATTTCAAATAACTTTTTCTAAATCCAAATTTATTGTAAATTTCTTCAAGGTAGTCTATCAGTGTTTTGTTTAGATATTTGCAGGCAACTGCAACTTCACTTATCATAGCCGCCGCACTGACACCGCATTTATCCCTAATAAAATCGCAGGTTAAATATCCATATGACTCTTCAAATCCCATTATAAATTTTTTATCCGGGTTGGTCTCAATTTCATGACCGATATATTTAAATCCGGTTAGAGTTTCTTTAAAATCAAGATTAAAATATTTTGCGATTTCTTCTGATAATGGAGTAGATACGATTGTTGAGATTATTAAACCGTTTTCCGGTAGTTTATTTTGTTCTTTAAGCCCTGATAGCATATAATATTCAAGGATAATTCCAATTTCATTACCGTTTAGCAGTACGTATTCGTCGTCATGTTCTACGCAAACTCCCATTCTGTCGCAATCAGGGTCAGTTGCTATTGCAATATCAGCGTTTTCTTTTTTTGCAAGTTCAAGCGCTAACTTGAATGCTTGTTGTTCTTCCGGGTTTGGTACTTCAACGGTTGGGAAATTTCCGTCAGGCGAAAACTGTTCTTCAACTTTAATAACATTGTTAAAACCTATACGGTTTAAAATATGCGGAACCGCCTTAATACCTGCTCCATGAATTGGAGTATAAACAATTTTAAGGTTATGTCCCTGTGTTTTAATTAAATCAGGATTAATGCTGTTTTGTTCAATAGCTTTAAAAAATTCTTCTTCTACTTTTTCCGGCACATCTAATATTATTTCATCATTTTTTGCTTTATCAAACGTAAGCTGTTCAACCTGATCAAATGATTGTATTTTTTTTATTTCCTGAATTATGCCGTTATCATGCGGGGGAAGTACCTGAGCTCCGTCTCTATAAAAAACTTTATATCCGTTATATTCTTTTGGATTATGGCTTGCTGTGATATTAATTCCCGCGGTTGCGGATAAAAATCTTATAGCAAAAGAAAGTAATGGAGTAGGCCTGAAATCATCAAAAAAATACGTTTTGATTCCATTACCTGCAAATATTTCAGCTGCATGTACAGCAAAAGCCCGTGAGTTATTTCTTGAGTCGTGCGCAATAACAACAGAAGGAGTTTCTGTGTCATTTAGTAAATAATTAGCAACGCCTTGTGTAACAGTTGAGACAGTATAAATATTCACGCGGTTTGTGCCCACACCCATTTTGCCTCTCATGCCGCCTGTTCCGAATTCTAAATTTTTATAGAATCTATCTTCTATTTCCGAATAATTTTTATCATCCAGCAATTTTTGAACACTAATTCTTGTGTGTTCATCATATGGTTGTTTAGTCCATTTTTTTGCTATTTTAATATAGTCTTTCATAAATTCTTCCCGGTGCAATTTAGATGCGCCTAATATTATTTTAAGTTTAATATAATTTGTATAATAAGATACTTTACAATGTTGCTTAAATATAGATTTAATGTTGGCAAATAATAATCTTTAAATAACAATACCGGTTAAAACTGATATTATTAAAGCGGTGTACAATTAATAATATGTTGATTTATCAATATTCAGTTTTTGTAACCGGTAGTTAAATTAAACAGTGTTAAAACCAAAAGTATTATTTTAGAACCGCTTTTATTCTTTCTAAAACTTTGGCTCTGTTTAACGGTTTAACTATGTAGTTTTTAGCACCTATTAATAAAGATTCTTTAACAAGATCTTGTTTCCCAATAGCACTAATCATAACTACTCTGGCATTTTTATCAAATTCTATGATTTTCTTAAGACATTCAATACCATCCATTTTAGGCATGGTTATATCCATAGTAACCAGGTCAACGTTCGGATAAAGCTCTTTATATTTTTCAAGGGCTTGAACACCGTTTTCAGCAGAACCCAATACTTCATATTCCTCAGAAACTAAAATCTGGGTAAGCTGTTTGGTTACAAACATAGAATCATCTACAATGAGTACTCTATAATTTCCGCCGTCCGGTTTCTTTCCATCTGGTATTCTGTCATTAATGTTTGGGTAATCGGCCTTCATTCCGAGCTCCTTGTTAGAATTTTTTAATTTTATTTATTACTCGAATTATATATTAAATTAATTAAATCTACTCAAAGATTCAAATATATATTTCGCAAAAAATCTTTAAATTATGTATCAATTTCCTTAACAGCAATATTTACTTCAACTTTACCCATGGGTAAGGTTAAAGGTACGCTAATTGCTTCTATTTGTAATGTTGTTACTTCAACATTGTTCCCTGTTAATATTGTCGGCGTTGATATATGAAAATCAAAGCCAAGATGATGCAATTTTGTTATTGCGCGTCCAACGATCATATTTGCAAGTTCAGTGATTGTGGCTTTAGCCAAATCGTTTAACTCGCTTATGGTTTCATTGTTCATTTTACCTGCAATCGCAGTTGCAGTTTCTATTCCCATGTCAATTAAAACACGTCCGGAAACAGAACCTGTTACACCGATTATTACGCCTAAACCAAGTATTGAGGATGAATCCTCTTTTAAAAATAATTCTTCCCTTTTTACTTCCATATTTAAAACTTCTGACAATATTTCCGTTGATGCATCAACAAAAGGGTTAATGTATTCAATTCTCATTTTTTATACCCTATAAATTATTCTTTTTTCAAATAAGCCCTATTGCCAATCATAAATCCTTTAAACTTATGCTCTACTTTATTTAAGATTTCAAAGAATCCACAGAGCAAAATACCACCTGGATTTAAAGCTTTATAGAACTTTTCAGCATTTAATGCACGCTCACTATCTTTAATATTAGCAAAAAAGTTTGGAGCATATATTAAATCTACATTCTTTTTAGTAAAATTAGAATTACTAAAGAATAAATCAAAAATAATTTTATTCTTCCATTCTTCTTTTAATATATATTCAGAAATACTTTTTTCTTCAATAGCGCCTTTATCATTTATTATATGCTCCACATTTTCGTAGAAATAATTTTTTGCGCCTATTGTTAATCTTTTAATCTGTTCTGGATTAAAAGTGCATTCTTTTGCTTTATTTAGTTTTCTTAAATTATTGCCGGAGGAAATTACCTCAAATTCAATATCAAATTCATCTTCCAACAATATTCCTAAAATAAAAAGTAATGAGAAAGCATCCATACTTGTTGAATCGTTTATTACCCAAAAACGAAGATGGTTTTCATTTTTACTTCTTTTTATAGGTAATATAACTTGCTTAATTAATTTTTGTAAAGTCAAAAAATCTTTATCATGATAAAAAAGTACATTATTTTCATTTTTATGAAATAAATAAGTTGGCATAACTGATTTAGTATTGTTTTGGATAGCTTGAATAACATTTTGAATATTAATCTCTTTTTTCACTGAGGCTTTTACGATATAATCAAGCATTGACTTACGCGTTATTTCATTAAATGGGAATTCAATATCTGCAAAAATTCGGTTTAATAGTTCATTATCTTTTTTTGAGAAAAAATGTTCGGTAATTGAAGTTTGAAAAATACCCTGTTTATATTTTTCATAACTTAGAAAATTTTGTCCTTTTTGCGAAAATAAGGAATAAATATCTATTAAGCTTATTAATCCCTCTTCAAATTGAATAACCCCTGTGATAAATGCAGATTGAATTTTATCAGTTAATCTGGGGGGAGGTTTGATTTCATCTTTATTATAATCGAGCACCTTAATTACTTTATCTATTACAAGACCGAATATTCTGCTTTCTACTTTGCAGATGATTACATCTTTATCTGTTTCAAAGTCAAAACCCTGAAAACCAAAAATTGATTTGAAATTAATAGCAGGTACTATTTCTCCGCGTAAATTAATTATGCCGTAAAAGAAATCCGGCGCATCCGGTAATTCACGGATAGAATCTAGACGGATTATTTCGCGCACTGCCATAATATCAATACCGTAAATATCATCACCTAATTGAAAAGTTACTATTTTCGTTGTATCTATTGATAGAGTATAGTCCATTAACTATTACCTTTGCTCCACAATACTTTTTATTAATTCAGGTATATCAATAATCAAACTGACACGTCCGTCACCTAAAATTGTTGCTCCTGCTATGCCTTTTGAAGATGCAAATTTATTACTTAAGGGTTTAATTACTACGTCCTGTTCGCCAATTAAACTGTCTACAACAAGGCCTATTTTATTTTCGGCTGTTCCAACAATAATAACGTAATAATTATCCTGCTTAGTTCTTTCAGCATGATTGAATACTTCCTTAAGGTGTACTAAGGAGTTTACTTCATCCCTTACTCTTATTATTTCGTTGTTTTCAAGTAATTCAACTTCATTAGGTGTTATACGTATAGTTTCAATAACGCTGTTTATAGGAATAGAATAAACTAGGTCTGAAACTTCAACCATTAATGCCTGAATAATAGCTAGAGTTAGCGGTAGTTTAATTGTAAATGTTGTACCCTGCCCCGGAACTGTATCAATTGAAATCGTACCGTTTAAACTGTCAACCTTTTGTTTTACAACATCCATACCAACTCCACGCCCAGATACTTGAGATATCTGGTCGGATGTTGAAAATCCCGGGTTAAAAATCAGGTTATAAATTTCCTGATCAGTTATTTCCATTTTTGGGTCTATTAACCCGCTTTCAATAGCTTTTTTCTTAATTTTATTTTTATTAAGCCCTTTTCCGTCATCTTTAATTTTTATTGAAATCATTTGGCCTTCATGCTCAGCTTCAAGCACAAGAGTGCCTTCTTTTGATTTTCCACTTGCAGTCCTTTCACTCGGCGATTCAATTCCGTGGTCTACTGCATTTCTGACTATATGAATAAGAGGGTCAATCAAATCTTCAATTAATGATTTATCAAGTTCTGTGTCTTCACCTTTGGTAATGAGATTTATTTCTTTGTTTAGGGTTTTAGATAAATCTCTTACCAGCCGTGGAAACCGGTTAAAAATCTGATTTATTGGAACCATTCTAAGTTTCATAACTGATTCATGAAGGTCATTTGTTAATCTTCCGAAACTTTGTGTTGTGCTTCTTAATAAGTCTTCTGTACGTTTAAAATTGGGTGTTATTTTTTCCAGCGAAGTATAAATGTTGCTCATTTTTTCTTTCAACATTTCTTGTACTTCCTGATTATCTAAATCTAATTCCTCGGTTCCCAGGGCGGAATTAAATTGTTTTATATCTCTTTTAAGTGAACTTACTGATGAAGTAAAACTGTCCAGTATTTCGGCAATTTTATCGTTTACTTGGAAAAAGCTTGCTTTTGAAATAACAAGTTCACCTACAAGGTTTAATAAATCATCAACTCTACGGCTTTCGACCCTGAGTATGGATGATTTGGCATTGCCCGAAGGTTGCGGCTTTTTTGCTTTTTGCTGAGTGGATGCGGGTGCCTCAATATTTTTAGTTATAACTGAAGGTGTTTCATCCGGCGGATTTGTTTTCACAGGCCTTGTTAACGTATCCTGTTTTTCTATTACAGTTGTTGCAACGGGAGCAGCCTCTTCAATACTTTCTGCTTCAACCGGCTCTGCATATTGTTCATCAGCCTGAACAGTATCTTTGGATTTATCAGAGTAACTGCCAATAGTGTCTTTTTCTTTAAACTTTAACACTTTTACTTCTTTAGTTATATCGCTAATGTATGTTTTTTCTTTTATATATGCAGTTTCCTGATCGGATACTAATAAAAAGCTCCCTGTTTCATAAAAAACATCCTGTTTGAAATCTTCTAATGACGGAACAGATTTAATAATACTTCCTATTTGAGACAGCATTGAATGGAAAAGAACCCCTGATACGCTTCTCATTGGGTTTTCATCTTCAAAAATAACATTAACTTGATATGCTAATTTACCTTCGTTTAAATATTGAAGTATTTCATTTTTTTCCGTTTCAGTTAGATTAAGTTCCGAGCCTGAATCACTTTCGACATGGTCTACAGCTTCAATATTTTCATCAAATTCTGAAATATTTATGTAATCAGTAACATCACTGATGAAAATTTTCTGGTTTATAAACTCTTCATCAACATTAGTGGCAAATATAAAACCGAGTATTTCAGAAAAATGGTCATCAAGTAAATCGTCTATATCAGGTATAGATTTTATAATATCACCAAACTCTTTCAGTATGCTGTATATTTGAAGTCCGCTGACAGTCTTCATAGGGTTTTCAGTATTAAGCGCAACGAATATTTCAAAAATATCCTTACCTGACGATTTTTGTTTAACTATAAATTCTTTATCATATTCACTTAAATTGTAATCTATATGCTGCTTTTTTATTTCCTGTATTTGTTTTTCTTTTTTTTCAACTATCTGGGTTTTTTCTTTTTCAACTTCAGGAGAAGTTTCCTGTCCTTCTAAAATCGAAATTATTTTTTGGTGAGTTTCAAGCTCAAAATTTTCTTCAGGTTCTTCACCGTTTTGGGCGAGCTCAATAAACTTTCTAAGAATATCAATAGAATCGAAAAGAACATCAAAAACAGATGTTTCCATTGAAATTTCTTTACGTCTTATTGCATCAAGCAGATTTTCGGCTTCATGTGTGAATTGTGCTATTCTGTCAAGTTCCAGAGACGCTGCGCCGCCTTTTACAGTGTGGAAAACCCGGAAGATTTCATTGACTGCTTCCATGTCAGAATAATCATTTTCTAACTCAAGAATTTTTTCTTCGCTTAACTGGATCATTGAGTTTGCTTCATCAAAAAAATCTTTCTTAAGTTCTTCTAAAAATGCTTGATCGTCCATTTAAACCTTCAATCAATTGTTTATTTGATTTTACAATAATAGTATAATTTTTGTCAAATATTAAATAAAAATATATCTTTTAATTTAATGTCACTTTTCTTTTCTTCTTTTTTTTGTAAACTCTTGGATCATTTTCCCTAAAACGTTTTTTTATGAACATTTTTGCATAATTCTTTGCTCTCGCAAAATTTTGTCCAAGATTTCTAGTTAGCAGATAATAACTGTTTAAAGCTAATCCTCTTTTGTTAGTAAGATCATAAATCATTGCCCTGTAAAGTATAGAATAAACACAGTAATAATCTTTTACCCATTTATATATTCGTTCTTTTATTACAGCTTGAAATAAGTTTAATGATTTATTATACCTTTTTAATTGGAAATCTAATCTCGCTTCAAGAAAGTTGAATCGAAATTTCCATTTAAAATGTGTCTTCTTCAACTTATCGGCAAGTATTTTCTTATATTCAGCAATTAATTTAAAGCATCTTTTATATTTTTTTTTATAATAATGGGCATAAATAATATTTAAATAGAAAAAGAAGTTATTTGGGAATTTTCTTTTTAAATATGTCAGGTTTTTAACCGCGTTTTTTGTGTCTTTCAAAAAGAATACCTGATAAAATGAAAGTAATGCCCTTGCTGCATCGTTAAAATAGATTCCCTTATTAATTACTTGTTTAAAAAAATACACTGCTTTTTTATGTTTTGCTTTTATGCTTATAAATGAAAGAATGCTTTTAAGTGTTCCCGGAATTAATGTTATAACCATGTGGATTAAAGCCATCCCTATTTTACCGTCATTAAAATTAGGATGATCATCGTATATTTTTTTCATCTTTCCTAAAAGATCAAAACCTACAGAAATAGCGGAGGCATAATGTCCAAGGCGGAATTTTAAAAAACCGAATAATGCCCGCATACCGATTATATAGAGTTTATCAAATTCATTAGGGTTTTCAATTTTTTTTGCATAATAATTGCCTTTAATAATATAATCTTTAAGTATGCCTAATTTGGTTTTCTTTTCAAAAGTATTTAAGTCGGCAATGAAAAGAGAAAATGATAAATAAAAATATCCAACCGGATGTTTGGGTTTCAATTTTATTAAGCGTTTGAAAATAGTTTGAGCTTTTTCTTTTTCGAGATTCAAAAGATATTTAGTTCCATTCCTGATTAATTTTTTTATTTCTCCATTGTATGAGAATGATTTTATAGGAATAATAAACAGAACTAATATTATGAATATTATATTTCGTTTCATATTTTGTTTATCCGTAATTTGAAAATACACTTAATAAAGCTATATAAAAACCCAAACAAAATAAATTATATTTAATAGAAAATAAGCCATTATTTGAATAAATTGGTGTATTATTTCATCTTCTTTAATTAAAAACTTGATTTTTTAAAGAAAAAAATATTAGATTAATAAACTGTTTTTTTTAATACATATAATTTATAAAATTAAAAATTGTATGAAAAAAATAACCTTAGATATAAAAAAAGTTAAGTATTAAGTTGACAGTTTTTTATCATAATTTTATTATGTGTCAGATTAAAATATTTTTAGAGAGGTAAGGTTTGCTCTATGAATCCAGATGAAGCATTATTTAATTTAAAAGCAAAAAAACAAAAAGCAATGGAAGGCGGAGGCCAAGATAGGGTTGAAGCACAAAAGAAAAAAGGTAAACTAACTGCTAGAGAAAGAATTAATATTCTTCTAGATGAGAAATCTTTTGAAGAATTCGATATGTTTATGCAACATAGATGTACTGACTTTGGATTAGAAGATAAAGAAAAACCATATGGAGATGGAGTAGTAACAGGATACGGCACTATAGCAGGAAGACAAGTCTTTGTATACGCTCAGGATTTCACTGTTATGGGCGGAAGTTTTTCTGAGGTGCAGGCAAAAAAAATCTGTAAAATAATGGATATGGCTGTACAGGTTGGAGCGCCGATTATCGGTATTAATGATTCCGGCGGAGCTAGAATTCAAGAAGGTGTTGATTCGCTTGCAGGATATGGTGAGGTTTTTTATAGAAACGTTATGGCATCAGGTGTAGTTCCTCAGATATCGTGTATTTTAGGCCCGTGTGCAGGCGGAGCTGTATATTCACCCGCTATTACTGATTTTATCCTTATGAGTAAACAGAATTCATATATGTTCGTTACAGGGCCTAAGGTTGTGAAAACCGTAACCCAGGAAAACGTTACAATGGATGAATTAGGCGGAGGTATGGTTCACAGCGGCAAAAGCGGTGTAGCGCACTTTCTTTCTGAAAACGATGAAGAAGCATTGCTTACAATAAGAAAACTTCTTTCATATATTCCTCAGAATAATGTTGATGACCCACCGCGAGTTGAATGTAAAGACCCTACTGAAAAAATGGATGAGAGATTAAATAATATTATTCCTGACAGCCCTAATAAACCATATGAAATGAAAAAAATAATCAGCATGATAGTTGACAATGCAGAATACATGGAAGTCCAACCATACTTTGCTCAGAATATTATAACGTGTTTTGCGCATATGAACGGACAAAGCGTAGGTATTATTGCAAATGAACCTAATTATCTTGCAGGAACTCTCGATATAAACGCATCTACAAAGGCAGCAAGATTTATCCGTTTTTGTGATGCTTTTAATATTCCTATCTTAACGTTTGTTGATGTGCCGGGTTTTATGCCGGGTACAGGTCAGGAACACAATGGTATTATTAGAAACGGTGCAAAACTTCTTTACGCATATGCTGAAGCTACCGTTCCAAAGATTAGTATAACAACGAGAAAGAGTTATGGTGGGGCTTACATAGTAATGTCATCAAAGCACTTACGCGGTGATATTAATTATGCTTGGCCAAGTGCTGAGATTGCTGTTATGGGTGCTAAAGGCGCTGTTGAGATATTGCATGGTAAAGAATTTCAGCAAAAAGATGCTGATGAAGCAGCTAAACTTATGCAGGAAAAAGTTGAAGGATATGAAGAAAAATTTTCAAATCCATACTTCGTTGCTTCACGGGGATATATAGATGCAGTTATTGAGCCAAAGACAACGCGTTTTCGAATTATACGTGCACTTGAGGCGTTAAATAATAAAAAATCCCAGATTCCACCGAAAAAACACGGTAATATTCCGTTATAAGAAAGAACAGGAAGTCTTATGAAGAAGATTACAATATTATTTATAATATTTTTTATTAGTTCAATTGCTTTTGCAGATAATGAAAATGATATTAAACTGTTAACTGCAGTAAAGAACAATGATTTATCTCAAATAAAGCAGTTAATTGAGAATAAAGCAGATATTAATGTTAAAGATGAAAAAGGCAACACTCCATTAATGATTGCTGCTAAAAAACGTTTATTTAGTATAGCAAAGTATTTAATTTCAAAAAAACCTGATTTGAATTTAAAAAACAAACGCGGTGCTTGTGCTCTTTTGATAGCAAATGAAGTAAGAGCTTATGAAATTATAAAGTTATTGGAAGGCGCCGGTGCGAAAAGTTTGAGTGTTACACAGCGAATACAATCGGGGGGCGGTTTTTATTTAACCGGATTTGGCATGGGTGTAGTATTCTTAGGTTTGATTTTACTAAGTTTATTTATGATTATGTCTATGAAAATTTTTGCGAGTTTTAGGGAAAGAGAAAAAAGAAAAGAAATTTTAAGAAAAATTAGTAGATTGGCTATGCGTAGAGCAACTGTTGATATTCCTTACGGTGCAGAGAACACAGCTGATGTTAATGATGAAGTCGTTGCTGCTATAAGTCTTGCATTAAATTTGTATTTTACAATGTATGAAACTCAAGATGAAATGGCGCGGCTTACACAAATAATTAAAATAAACCCTATTTCGCCATGGAAAATATATCATAGATCAAATACATTACATAGAAACGAAAACCGTTTCACCAGATAAAAATATTTAAAAAGGGGCATAAACGGATTATGAAAAAATTTGACCTTGTAATTAACAATAAACACTACGTTGTTGAAATTGAAAATATTGGATATGAAAATGCTGAAGTTATAGTTAACGGTACTGAGTTTCAGGTAACTATAAATAGAGATATGAACAATGTTGAAAATAACATTCCTAAAATAGTTTCTCATTTTGAAGAGAATAAAGATAAAGTTCCAAAAGCTCAAGTTACTACACCAAAAGGTGTGGATACAAGCATGATGAATGTAAAAGCTCCAATGCCGGGGCTTATTCTTCAAATTTTAGTAAAAGTTGGTGACACCGTTAAAAGTGGTCAACCTGTAATTAAAATGGAAGCTATGAAAATGGAAAATGAAGTCCGAAGTCCTGAGAACGGCGTGGTTACGGAAATTCACGTTAATCCTCAAGAAAACGTTGCTGAGGGCGAAATTATGATTTCATTGGGATCGGAGTAGTATAGCATGTGGAAATTATTAGAAACAACGAGTTTTCTCTATTTCTCCTGGGGCAATGCAATAATGATTTTGGTAGGCCTTATTTTTATCTACCTTGCAATTGCAAAGGAATATGAGCCTCTATTATTACTTCCTATCGGACTAGGTATTATACTGGGAAATATACCCGTTAGTGATAAAATGGCTTTTGGAGTTTATTCTCAAGGATCAGTATTTAATTACCTCTACTACGGTGTAAAATACGGGATTTATCCGCCATTAATCTTTTTTGGTATTGGTGCAATGACAGATTTTTCTGCATTAATATCAAAACCAAAGTTGATGTTACTCGGAGGTGCTGCTCAGGTTGGAATTTTTGCAACTTTCATTGGAGCGCTTGCATTAGGGTTTCCAGCAAATGAAGCGGGTTCTATCGCGATTATTGGAGGTGCAGACGGCCCAACTGCGATTTATCTAACCAGTAAACTTGCTCCTCATTTAATAGGTCCGATTGCTATTGCGGCTTATTCGTATATGGCGCTAGTACCTGTAATTCAGCCTCCTATAATAAAGTTACTTACATCGAAAAAAGAAAAACTTATTAAAATGAAACCTGCAAGAACAGTTACTAAAACTGAGAAATTAATTTTTTCAGGCAGCGCATTGTTAATATGTGTATTTATTGCTCCAAGCGCCACAGTATTACTTGGTTTTCTTTTTGCGGGAAACTTTATAAAAGAATCCGGAGTAACAGAACGCCTTGCAAATACTGCAAGAAATTCATTTATTGATATTATAACAATTTTACTCGGTTTAATGGTTGGAGCATCCACTCAGGCTAGCCATTTTTTAAAGTGGGATTCAATCAAAATATTTATTCTAGGTGCTTTATCATTTGCTGTTGCAACTGCCGGGGGAGTAATATTTGCAAAAATAATGAACTGGTTTGCTCCTAAAGACGACCCAATAAACCCAATGATTGGTGCAGCCGGTGTTTCAGCCGTACCTGATGCTGCAAGAGTTGTTCAGCATGTAGGCCAGAAATACGACCCAAGCAATTTTCTTCTCATGCATGCAATGGGCCCTAATGTATCCGGTGTAATCGGATCTGCAATTGCTGCGGGTGTATTAATGAGTTTTTTATTACATTAAGTAAATAATAATTATTTGATTATATAAGCCGTATTCATTTTAGATACGGCTTTTTTAATTTCTTGCAAAAAAAGTAATCTTAATTAAATATACATTTTTAAATTTTTTTTTCAATTTATTAGTAAAATAAGAAAAATATTTGTTTATATCAATAAAATTACAGGGTCCTTTAAAATCCTAATTATAAGTAAGTCTTTAAAATAAAATATTTTCAAAAAAACACAGTGGGGGAAAATATGAGTGTACCTAAAATACTTCTAGTTGATGATGATTATATTAGCATGAGTTTATTAGAAAAAGTATTAAATAAGGAATATGATATTGAAATGGCTAAAAACGGAGTAGAAGGCCTTGAAAAAGTAATATCATTTAAGCCGAATTTAATTGTCTCGGATATATACATGCCTGAAATGAATGGAATTCAATTTACAAAAGAGCTTAAAAATAATCCTGAAACCAGAAATATTCCAATTTTACTCATTACTGCATTTAACATATATAAAGAGGAAGCTGAAAAAAGTGGTTGTGATGGAGTGTTTTCAAAGCCTATTATTATACCAAAGCTAAAAGCAAAAATGCGGGAATTTCTTCAGCATTCAAAATATTTATGTTGATTTTTTTTTAAATTAATATATTATATATAATGCTGGTAGGGATAATTTTTTCATTAAAGTTTACAAACTTTAAGGGAAGAGAAGACGCTGCATGAAAAAGAAATTCTTATATATTACTCCTGCTCTTATTGCGGGTACTGCTATACCCGGTCAGGCTTCCGATTTAATACATAATAAAAATTGCACTGCTGAAATTTACAATGAACAAAAAACATATAGTGACAGGTGGCTAGTTAAAGTAGTTAATTATTACTATAACCATTTGGAAAAAAATATCAATGCATTTATTCCGAAATCTCAACTTGAATTAGATAATATTAATAAATTTAAAGAAAAAAGTATAAGCAATAAAATACAGAATATATATGAAACAGTAAAAACTGTTTGCAGCGAATATGCTGATATAAACAAGCCGGGAAATCTTCTTTTTCCTATAGATAAAAAAGATTTTTATAAAGGGTATAATCCAATAACTTCATTTTACGGCCCTAGAACATTAACCGGTTTAGGGACTTCATTTATTCATAGGGCAATAGATATTATGGCTCCTGGCGGTACATCTGTTATTGCTCCCATGCCTGGATATATTGTTCATAC
>CALGPD010000387.1 GCA_937960625.1 uncultured Spirochaetia bacterium
GCCCAATATAAATCAAAGTTTTATCCGGCAATGCCTATTCCCAAACAAGGGTTCGGACACTCAACTCCAAAAATGGCTGCTAGAGTAGCTAAAAAAGCAAATGTGAAGAAGCTATTATTATTTCACCATGACCCGGAGCATAACGATTCCATAATAAGGGAAATGGCACGAACTGCGAGAAGAGTTTTCCCTAATTCTGAAGCAACCTATGAATCACTTGAAGTTGATTTATTAAACACTAGTTTAGATAAAAAAATTAAACGTTAGCTATATTTTTTACCCCGGAGTATTCATACTCTTTAAAAATGCAGCATTTGTTTTAGATTTACCCATTTTATCAAGTAAAAGTTCCATTAACTCTACATTATTCATTGGTGCAAATATTTTTCTTAATATCCAGAGTTTGTTCATTTCCTCTTCAGATAATAACAATTCTTCTTTTCTTGTACCTGATTTAGCAATATCCATTGCAGGGAACAATCTACGCTCAACGAGTTTTCGGTCAAGGTGTAATTCCATATTACCTGTTCCTTTAAATTCCTCGAATATTACCTCATCCATACGGCTGCCTGTATCTATTAGAGCAGTTGCAATAATAGTTAAACTTCCGCCTTCTTCAATATTTCTTGCAGCGCCGAAAAATCTTTTAGGTTTATGCAGAGCATTTGAATCAACACCACCGGATAAAATCTTACCTGATGTTGGAACAACCTGATTATAAGCCCGTGCTAAACGCGTTATTGAATCCAATAAGATTACAACGTCTTTTCTATATTCAACCAACCGTTTAGCTTTTGAAATAACCATTTCAGCAACTTGTACGTGTCTCTGAGCTGGTTCATCAAATGTTGAAGAAATAACTTCACCATCAACATTTCGTTCCATATCAGTAACTTCTTCAGGCCTCTCATCAATAAGTAAAACAATTAACACTACATCAGGATTATTTGCGGTAATCGCATTTGCAATTTCCTGTAAAAGCATTGTTTTACCCGTTCTGGGCGGCGCAACGATTAAAGAACGCTGTCCCTTACCAACTGGGGTAAAAAGATTCATTATTCTAGTTGACATTTTTTTGGGGTCAAATTCAAGAATTAATTTTTCTTCAGGATATAAAGGCGTTAAGTTATCAAAATTAATTCTTTTATTATCGCTGTCAGGCTGCTCGCCGTTAACAGCTTCGACTCTTAATAAAGCGAAAAACCTTTCGTTGTCTTTCGGAGACCTGACCTGACCAGCAACAGTATCACCGGTTAGTAAACCGAATAACCTGATTTGTGAAGGTGATACGTATATATCATCCGGACCGGGTAAATAACTATATTTCGGTGACCTTAAAAATCCATATCCGTCCGGCAAGACTTCTAAAACACCGCTGGCAAAAATATATCCATGCCGTTTTGCCTGTGCATCGAGTATTTTAAAAATTAAATCTTGTTTTTTACTACCTGAAATACCTTCTATCGTATATTCCTTTGCAAGTTCCATTAATTTACGCATATTCATTGAAGAAAGTTCGTTAATATCGAGCCGTTCATAATGAAAAAAACCATTCTTCTTTTTAGTTTTATTTGGTTTTTTTCCTGCTACTTTTACCTTCATCTTTTTTTCAGATGCATTACTTTCTTCTTGTTTTACGTTGTCATCAGTTCCTTTTTCTTCTGCTGACACTGAAGAATTTATATCAGTAGTTTCTTCTTTTTTAGAGTTATCGTCCATAATTCAATCCTATTTTTTTTTTAATATAAATAAATATAACATATTGTTTTTTGTGATTTTGACTTTTCACCCAATTTTATTGATTAAACCATCTTGGTGGAAAATATTGTGAGATTTGCTTTCAAGACTTAGAAAACTGTTCTCAATTTAAGAAATACTTTCTGTTTTGTCAAGAAAATAAAAACTTTTTATTAAATAATGTACAAAAATACAGTATTACAACTCATATTTCTTAATTTTATACTGTAAAGTTTGTCTGGGGATTTTTAAGGCATCAGCGGTATGCGTTATAT
>CALGPD010000388.1 GCA_937960625.1 uncultured Spirochaetia bacterium
GCTTTATACGTTTTCTACCTGCACGTTTGAAAGGATTCAATTTAGGATGCAATTTAGAAATTATCCTGAGCGCGTAAAAGTTTATTGCAAACAAGTTATCAACTTTTTTAAGGTCAATATTTAGTTTAGCACCCTGAAATAAAATCCCCTTATATTTCCCTTTAACAGGCTTAAAAGAAAACGATTTTGCGGTAATCCCTCTAAGCTTTAGATTGTTAATCATTTTAGTAATTTTAAACTTATTATAATTCTCTCCGCAAATTACTAAAAAAGGAAGGTGACATAAATCTCCGGTATCCACACCCACAATCCCCAAAGTACTCGTTGCCGCATATCCCGCAATTGATTTTACCCTTTTCACGTTGGGAGAAGTTCCAATCCAATTAAGTTTAGTATCTCCCCAAACCATATTCCTGCGCCAGCCTTTCATCCTAATTACTTTAAGTTTGCATTTCTTCTTTAAATAATTATCGTTTATCCAAAAAGCAAGTTCCCCAATAGTTAAACCGTAAACATATGGAATATTATATTGACTTATATATGAATAAAACCCTTTTTTTACTCCGGGGCCTTCTACACGCAAACCACCAAGAGGATTTGGCCTATCCAAAACAACGACTTCAAGCTTATAATAAGATGCCATTTTTATTAAATGGCCTAACATACTAATATAAGTATACGACCTGACACCGATATCCTGAATATCCACTACAATTATATCGAGCTTCTTAAGCGCGTTATACGTTGCCTTTGAAATTTTTCCATATAACGGATATACCCATAAATCGTATCCGGTATCAAAGCGTTTTTTGAAATACTTACCCGCAGGCAGGTTACCCCGGATACCGTGTTCAGGAGCAAACAAAGAAACTAAGTTAATCTTAGGATTATTTTTAAGTATTTGAATAGTTGAAACGCCTTTTGAATTAACTCCTGATTGATTGGTTACAAGGCCTACTCTTTTATTATAAAGCATTTTAACGTGATACTTTTCTAAAACGTCAATGCCCAATAATACATGGGGATTAATACTTTTGGCAATTTTATTAAAACCTAGCATGAATATAAAAACAAATATGATAATTCGTACGTTGTTTGGTTTTTTCTTTTTTAACATAGCTAACGTATAAATTATCGAACAAAGTTAAATATTTTCCGAAAGTTTTTTGAAATATAAATCAGCGTTGAGGATAATTAAAATACGGGCGTTTATTTAAATGCTTAATATAAAAAGACTGATGTTCATTTAATCTTTTATTTGGAGACATGTAATATGTCTTTTCATTTTTAAATCTGTGAAACCGGATTTTTATTTTTATTCTTCTTCTATATTTATACATTTCTATTAAAAACGATACTTGTCCGCATTTAATTGATAATACATAAATGTTAGAAAAATTGGATATTTTTTGGATTTTTCCTCTTAAAAATGAACCATATGCCGGGACACCGATATCGAAAACATTATCTTTCCCTATTACAATTTCAAACTCACTTTCCACTGCCTGGGCACTGGTTAAAGCGATTTTACTTTCACTTTCATAAGAGCCGGAGAATCTCTTTACAAAATTTTTAAAATTCAAATTAGTTAGCCAAAATTTTCTATAAGCAGCGAATAAAGGATTATAAAATATTTTTAAAAAATCCTTTTCCATTCTATATTTTAATTTTACTTTCCATTTTGGGTTAATAATAAAAAGATTTAAAAGGTAATAAATAGTGCGGTTAACATTTCCCAATAACGCATTCATACATGCACAGTTATATAAAGCGTTTTGGTTTTTAGGCTTGAGCTTTAAAATCCTATTAAAGAAAGTTAAAGCTGCTTTATAATTTTTCTTTTTATAAAATCCAAGGCCTTTTTTCTCAAGGAATTTAATATTCGTAGATTTTAAATAAATTTTGAAATCATTACTATAAGCGGCTGATGAAACAATAAACAAGAAAATGAGAACAACTGAAATAAAATATTTTTTAATCATATCTTTTAAAACACCATATATTATTCTTTACCGGACTTAACTCCAAAATTTTGCAGATAATTTTTTATCATAACAAATTGACGTCAATATCAAAAAATGCGCAACCCTTAAGTAAAACGTTAACCTTACTTTTGTACGGTTTCTTTTGCGCCCGCACGTTTTAAAATATCCACAACTTCATGGAAATTTTGGTCTTTAGCATTTTTAAGTACCGTACTTCCATGCAGTTCAGCATTCACATCAGCGCCTTTAGCAATCAACAACCTGACAATAGTTGGAGACTTTGCTGACATTAGCGGCGGAGCTAATGATTCACCATTACCTTCGCGTTGATTAGGGTCAGCTCCGGCATTAAGCAGAATGTTTACCATAGCAACGTTATTTTTTTCTACTGCTGCTGATAAGGGGGTACCTACCCAAACTCCTAATTGCATTATAGTAGCAGATAGATTTGGATTAGCACCGCACTTTAATAATATATTAACAACATCAACTTTTTGCGCTTTTACTGCTTCATATAAAACGGGACTAAAATATTTAGTAGTTGTGCCTCCTTTATCCTTTTCTTCCCTCGGGTTTCCAAAGTTTGGGTCTGCGCCCTGTTTTAAAAGTGTATGTACAACGTATGCTTTTGCGGTTTTTACCGCGTTAAACAGTCTTGCATTCAATGCTTTATTATTTACAACGCGGTACTTTGTTTTCATTTTTGATTTTTTGTTTGATACAAATTCTCCGTATGTCCAGCCTTGAACTTGTTTATAATCAATTGTAACTTTTATTTTATACCAGTAATTATTCCACTTGCCTATTCTCATTTTAGCAGCAGACTTTTGAAGCAGCTTAACAGGGTAATTTCTATATAACCATCCAACAACCGGAGCTCTGGTAGTCGGGCTTCTTCTCAATAAAACGTGATTATCCGTTATATATCCGGGTAAGTTCATATCCATTGCGGTTTCGGGTTTCTTTTCGTTTTTATTTTCTGACAGACCCGTTTTTTTATCTTCGGATTGGCCGGATTTTTTACACGCAGCCAAGCTGAATAAAATAAAAATAGATATTACTATTAAGTTTGATTTTTTCACTTTATTTCTCCTTTGAATTAAAATACACTATCACAGGATTATTCCGTTGTCAATACATGATTACGTAATATTCTTGTTTGCAAATTTTATACCTTTATGTTAATAATTATACAGTATACTTTTTTTATTAGGGGTAATTCTTGAAAAAGCTGATAATAGTTTTAACTATTCTTATAGTATTGAAAACGCCAGGCATTTTTGCGCTCAATTCTTCGCAAAATATTAGAAGAAAGCGCTTTGAACTGATAAAATATAAACATATGATAAACAAAGGCTTATATTTTTATAGAAAAAAAAATTATAAAATAGCTTTAAAAAAATTTATACAAGCACGTAATTTTAGGCCGGATTTAGCTGAAGCATTTTATAATATTGCATGTATGTCATCTCTCTTGGGAAAACATGATGATGCGATAAAAAATCTTAAGGAAACGTTTATAAGAAATATAAACTGGCAAAAAAAAGCAAAAAATGATTCGGATTTTTATAGTATAAGAAAACGACCAAAATTTTTAAAACTCGTTAATAAAAGAAAATTCAAAAAAAGCATTGTCAATGTTATGGCAATTTTTTATAAAATCAATGAAATTAATATAATACGACACTCTAATTATCCGATTTTTTCAATTACATTAGACAAAAATTTTACTGTTACTAGAGGGGGAGCAGCATCGGGAATATTTCATACTGATTATGGTAAATGGTATATAACCGGTAATTGCATTCATATCGTGTTTACCCTTAGGGTAATACATTCACAGTCAAATAGTCTGGATGGTTCTCATGTCCCGGAAAGAAGATGGAAAATAAATATACATTACAATACAGTAGTTATAAGAAATAAGTCAGGAATATTAGAATTAAGAATTTATTAAATAGAAAACTACAATATACAAACATTAATATAATGAATATTTAATAAAAATACATAATAAAATTATATTTCTTTTTAGAGGTGGATTTTGAAAAATTTTGTAATTACGTTGCTTTTACTAATATTTTCAATATCGCT
>CALGPD010000389.1 GCA_937960625.1 uncultured Spirochaetia bacterium
CAATAGTCCACAGCAAAAACAGGGCGGGAATGGCTTCTTAATATTTTAAGCATTTTTGTCAGGCCGGTATCAATAATTTTAATGGAATTATCAGTACATGCAAGGGCAATTTTGCTGCTATCCGCGCTCATAGATACGGCAATCGCATTCGTTGTTTTTAAAGAAATTCTTCGCATGATTTTTTCTGTAAATACATCCCATAAAATCACTTTTTTATCCATGCCGCAGCTTATAGCATTTTTCCCCTGCATAAAAAATATGAAATCATTTACATAGTGTTCATGCCCTCTTAATTCTTTTACAAAGTGTTTTTCACTTCTATTATACAAAAGAATACGGTTATCTTCGCCCGCGCTTGCAAAGTGCTTTTTATCCCCCGAGAACCTGACTTTTCTAACAGCCCCGGTATGAGCAGTAAAATCTTTAACCGTAATGCCGGATTTTACGTTTTCAAGTAAAACTCTTCCGTCATTGCCTCCCGATAACAAATACCGTCCCTTGTCAGAAAGGGCAACGCATTTAACAGGGCCGTTGTGTATCTTTTGCGTTCTTATTTCTTTAACCCTGTTATAACTCCATAGTTTAACCGTTCCATCATAACAACTTGAAGCAATAATATCGTTGTCTAGAGTTGCATCAAGGCTTAAAACAGTACTGGAATGTCCTTCAAAAGCATCTAATAACATCTAAATTCCTATTAAAATAAAACGTAAAAAAAAATGATATATTAACTATCTAAAAAATTATAATAAAACTTCATCTTAGAGTGTTTATTTATTGACTTTTATCCCTCTTATTGTAATATATATATTAGTTTATAATTTTTTCAATATTTTATTATGAAAATAAAAATATTTCTAGTTATTTTTTTTATTACAAATACAACTTTGTTTGCGGCTGAAAATACCTTTGATCAAAATAAACTGAAAAGAATGTTAAATTCTTTAAAGAAATTTGATAAAAATTCATTAATATTAGGCGTTGATGCAGGTATTGGAACATCACTACCTATATATAAAAGAATACCTAATTCGGATATTACACCCGGATTCAGTTATTCTATTAATGCAAGAATAATGCTTTTCCTTGCCGAAGAAATGGGCATGATATTTGATATCGGATTACAAAGTTTTAATATTTTTGAATCAGACGGCGGAACTGAAATTAACCATAATTTATTATATGCTTTTTTAAATTTTAGCCCTTTCTTAAGATATAAGAAATTTCTTTTTTACTTTGGCCCATATATAGGCTTTATTCTTAAAGCAAAAAAAGAAGACACAATTTCAACAATAGAAGATACTAAAGATTTTAATAAACCTGATTTAGGCTTAACATTAGGGCTGTCCTTTTTGTTAGGCAAGCCTGACAAAACAATATATAATTTGGGTTTAGAGATAAAATATCAATTAATAAATTTCATGAATAATTCAAGTGAAGGGAACAGGTGTTTAAACATATATTTTAAAACAGGTGTTTATTTCAGTACAAAACACACTTATAAATAAAACTTTATGGATATATTATGAAAAAGACAACAATTTTAATAACACTTCTTATATTAATATGTACAAGTGCTTATTCACAGGACATTAATATTGATAAAAATACTACCGCAAAACCCGTTTTATTGGGATTTAATTTTGCTCCAGGCCTTTCATGGAATTCAAAAAAATTACTCAGCGACGGAGAAAAATATATTAATTTTTCCATGGATTTTGGAATAAAAGGTATGTTTAGTTTTTCAAATATTACAGGATTAATATTGGGTATGCAATTTAGTAAAATTAAATTAGAAGAAAAGAATTCTTCTGTTTCCCTTGAACATAACCTAAGTTATTTCCAACTAACCATCTCTCCTTTTTTAAGGTTTAAAAATTTATTCTTTTCAACCGGGCTGTATATAGATTTTATTATCAGCGGAGAACAAATTAATAATTCCAATGTTGATATAGACAATAAAAAATATACATTACCAAATTTAGGCTTAATAATTAGCGTAGGATATTTAATAAATATATATAAAATTTTTAGCATTTATATTGACCTAAAACTTAAATACGGTTTAAATGATTTTTTAAAAGATTCCTTAACCTCACCAACTTCAAACATATTCGGGCTTTATTTAGATATTTCTTTTTTCTTTAAAATTAGATAAGTTTAGCAATTTTTTAATAATATTCAATAATAACGTAAAAACGTTTATTACAAAATATTCTAATTTTAGGTTATTATTTTTTGTATAATTAAGTTGTTATTATTCATAAGGAGAGCATAATGCAAGAACCAGTGAATAAGTACAACATAATGGTTATTGATGATGAAGAAAACAATATAAAAACCATTGAATTAGCATTTAAAAATCATGATTATAATTTTATCTCTTATACCGACCCTAACTCGGCGTTGGATTATTTAATAAATAACACTCCGGATATTTTACTGCTCGATATTATGATGCCTGAAATTAACGGAATTGAACTCGCTAAAATAATAAAACAAAAAGGTATTGAAACCCCTATTATTTTTTTAACCTCGCTTTCTGACTTAGAAACAAAAAAAAATGCTTACAGCATTGGAATAGATGATTATATAAATAAACCTTTCTTAGAAGATGAATTGATTAACAAAGTTTCTAAAAAATTGGACTATGTCTCAAGAATTAAAGAAAGCGTTGAAAGCTGGAATATGATAAAAGGCCTTATTGAAGATATTCTGCCCCATGAAATTAACACACCATTATCCGGTGTTATTCTTGGATTATCAGAGATAGAAAACCAGAAAGAAAATTTCAAATCAGAAATTACAAAATTCATTGATTTTATTGAGAACAATGTTCCTGAGCTTAGAGAATTAAATTTTTTTATTTACCTGAAAAAGAATCTAAAAGTTTTTTTGGATATGGAGAAAGACTTAAAGCGGATTGTTGATACGTCCATTAAACGCCTGGAAAGATTAGTCAAAAAAATCATTTTTTATAACGCAAAATTCAGTTTAAAAAAAACAAAAGTAAATACTAAGACTTTAATTTCAAATATAATAAAAGAATACAATCATAAAATCAGCACAGATTTAGAAGATATTACAGCTTATCTGGATTATGAATTAATAAAAGAATCAATTAAAGTATTAATTGACAACAGCCTTGTTCATAATCAAAATTTTGTTAATATTTCAGTTAAATGTCATATTGAAAATAAACGGCTGTTGGTCAGCGTTGAAGATAATGGAGTTGGAATAAAAGCTGAAAATATTCCATATATATTTAAACCTTATTATATTGCTCATAATGTTTTAAATCACTCAGAAGGTTTTGGATTGGGGCTGTATTTCGTAAAAAAAGTTATTGATGCGCATAATGGAAACATTGAAGTATACTCAAGGTTAAGGGAAAAAACAATATTTACTATAAAACTTGATTTAGATTAATTTTTATCCGTATTAATATTAACACTTTATTAAAATTAAGTTATTTTTATATTGATTACTAATATAAAAGGCTTATAAATTGAAAATTCAATTTGACGATTTGTTAAAAAATGCTCCTGTTTTAATTATTACTATCGATGATGAATATAATATTCAAAATATCAATAAAAAAGCCGTTGATTTTTTTAATTTTTCCCGGGAAAAAATGTTAGATAGTGACATCTCAATTTTAGATAAATTTTCTCTAAAAAATGAAATCCAAAGCTTAACCGGAATTAATATAAAAAACCCTGAACCTTTTATAATTGAATATAAAATTAACAATAGCATATTCCAAATTTTCTGGCAAATCCAAAAATATCTCTGTCAGGCAGATAATGAAGAATATTTCATGCTTATAGGAACGAACATTACTCAAATAAATTTTTCATTAGCCGGAAATGATGTAATTTTAAAAGAATTCGATTCACTTTTTAACAATGTTATAGATGCAGTTTATGTTTATAAATTAATATACGATGATAAACCGGATAATTTTTTAAATGTAAACCAAGCTGCCTGTGAAACTTTAGGATATACCAAAAAAGAATTACTGGATAAATCCATCCTAAGCATTGATGCGCTCGAAAGTGTAGGCGACCTTCTATACGT
>CALGPD010000390.1 GCA_937960625.1 uncultured Spirochaetia bacterium
GCTTAAAGCTATACCTGAGTATCTTACAATGATGCGGGGAGCTTTAACTATATTAAACAGAGAAACCGAAGAAATAGTAATTGAAGAAGCTTATGGATTATCAAAATCACAACAAGCTCGCGGAAAATATAAACTTGGGGAAGGAGTAACGGGTAAAGTAATATTAACGGGTAAAACCGCAATTGTTCCCAAAATTTCCGAAGAACCTGAATTTCTAGATAAAACCGGAGCCAGAAGCAAACAAAAAAGCAATATATCGTTTATATGCGTTCCAATTAAATTGGGCAATAAAATAATCGGCGCGTTAAGCGTTGACAGAATGTTTGAAGATGATATATCTCTTGAAGAAGATGTAAGGTTGCTGGAAATTATCGCATCCATGATTGCCAATGCTGTAAACTTAAGGCAGAAAACCAAGGAAAAAATTGATCGGCTTAATGAAGAAAATGAACGCCTTAACAGAGAACTACAGAACAAATTCAAACCTTCAAACATAATAGGCAAATCAACGGCGATGAAACAGGTTTACGATTTAATATATAGAGTGATGAACAGTAATGCAACGGTATTAATAAACGGAGAAAGCGGCGTTGGAAAGGAACTCGTTGCTAATGCCATTCATTATAATTCTTTCCGTTCTAATAATCCGTTTATAAAAATTAACTGTGCCGCGCTTCCGGAAAACTTAATCGAAAGCGAGTTATTCGGCCATGAAAAAGGCGCGTTTACAGGCGCACATACAAGGAGAGAAGGTAAATTCGAAGTTGCTTCAGGGGGAACAATTTTTCTCGATGAAATCGGGGATATGCCTTTGACTACGCAGACAAAACTTTTGCGCGTTATACAGGAAAAAGAAATTGAGCGTATTGGCAGCCACACATCAATTAAAGTAGACGTGCGAATTATTGCTGCAACTAACAGGGATTTAATGGAACTCGTTGAAAAGGGTGAGTTTAGGGAGGACTTATTTTACAGAATAAATGTCTACCCTATTCTCGTTCCCCCTTTACGCGAACGTAAAAGCGATATTATTTCCCTCACAAATTTTTTCGTTGATAAATATTCAAAAGATTCAGGTAAAAGAATCTCCGGCATAACCAACTCGGCAATGGAAATGTTAATGCAATATAAATGGCCGGGAAACGTGCGAGAACTTGAAAACTGTATTGAACGCGCAGTGCTCCTAACCCCGGATGAAGTAATTCATTCTTACCATCTTTCCCCTGCAATGCAAAAAGGCAGGCCAAACCCCAATGGCAAGGGCAAATCCAGTTCATTAAACGATATTCTCGAACAGGTTGAAAAAGAAATCATAGTAGACACTCTTCAATCAACGGGCGGGAACATGGCAAAAGCTGCTGAGGCATTAAACATAAGTGAACGCGTTATAGGTTTGCGCGTTAAGAAGTTTGAAATTGACACTAGAGAGTTTAAGTAGATGCAAGTTATAATAATATTTACCTATGTATAAAAAAATAATAATTTTCATTAAATGCATATAGAATGAATTACAGAAACTCTTTATTTTGTTTATAGAAAAGTATCATAAAAAAAGTGAGATAAAAGATACAGAGACCAATATTTTTTGAGGATTGGGCAATTTGAGTAAATAAAGCACACAATAACTTTCTAAAAGAACAGAGAGATTCAAAACGTTATTATAAAATTAAAAACAAATCAAATCTCTCTAATTCTATCAAACAACCATAATGTAATTTGGCTTAATATATTTTAAAATGATGGTCGCTGCTTGATTTTTTGATTTCAAAACCACCACAATGAATGGTTCTCCATCCAAGTTGCCCAAAATTCTTTTTACTCTTATAAGCATAACCCCGGCAGTAACCCCCCCCAACGGGTTTAACAGCTCCAATCCACCAATTGTTATATTTTTTAAATAAAAAACGTGTCTTCCCCTGACCAATTACACAATCGAAGGCAATTCTGCGGCCACTTTTATAGGTTATTGTAATCCTTGCCTTGATAGCAAAGTTAAGTTTTTTAGGATAACATGTGCTATTCGATGCCTTCAATCCTAAATATGGCACCCGGTAAGCCACACTTCCACTAGTAAATGCATTACTACTAAACCATTTAGCTACACTCCTAGATAATTTACGGCCTGCTCTGATAGTAATTCTACCCCGGTTTTTTCTTCTTTCTACTCTATAAGAAGGCCTTGCCCATGGCTGCCCTCTTCTTATACGGTGTTCACCGAATTGAACTTTAAAACTTCGAATTTTTCCACGTTTTATATCAAAGTATAACCTATTGTTATGCCTTTTCTTTGCGAAAGCGTTAATTCCTAACAAAGCGAAAAATGCCACTAATAAAACGCTGTACCTTATAAACCTTCCAAATTTTTCACTCTTCATACTTAGTCCTCCAATTAATTAGTTGTTCAGGATACTCCTGATTAAATTTTAGTATACATGGTTTTTGGACAGCAAAATGCCCAGCTTAAGATATGTACAATGCAAAACTATATTATGCTTACTTTCTTGTCAACGACATTTAACAAAATCTTAATTTTTCCATGTTTATATTTCCAGAATACACATCATATGACATTGGATAATCATGGTTTTGATGTCATCTTTCGATAAAAAATATTATCTCAGCAACGACCTTTATCAATAGAGCTTAAAGTAACAGCTTTACTTTTCAAATATTATTAAAATCATTGCCCGTATACTGCGTCCTATTACCATTCTGAAAACAACGAGCGAAAATATTACAAAGGCAGCTGAGATATTAAACATAAGCGAACGCGTTATAGGTTTGCGGGTTAAGAAGTTCGGGATTGACACCAAAGAGTTTAAGTAGGATTTCTAAGGAAAATATTTATAAATATCTTTACGATGCAGAAAACGAACCAAATATTCAATACCAAACCGGTAATCCCCCATGCGCATCCGGTAACTATTTTGATATCCTTTTAGTTTTTTAATATTAGCAATATCTTGAATTTCTTCAGAAGATGAAATTTGACCTATTACTTCATATTCGCTTGAGAAGTTTCCTATCTTTGATTTTGTCTAAGTCTTTTTCAAAAGATTATTTAATCTCAAAATTCATTTTTATTTGATCTTATTTTCTAACATTTTCATGAATTCGTTTTTATTAATAGTTTCACTTTTCATTCCGTTTTCGATAGCCATGCCCAATCCAATATCTTCAATCAGTTCAACAAGCTTATCTTTATCATTATAAATTGCTTTAAGCGCTTTAATAATACCGGCTTCAACAGCTTCATCTATCATACCTTGTATTTCTAATTTCTCTGTTTTAGTCATATTGATATTTTATCCATGTTCTTGGCATTTATCAATATCTAAGATATCAAATATTAAGGTTATTAAACCTTTTACTCTTTTTCAAGAAACCGTTTCAATAACCCGGGATTATGATATTTCTTAATAAGCGTTTTTGAATTGATTACCTCAACCCTTTCACATGCTTATCTATGTAGTCAAAATCTTTATCGTTGTCTAAAAGGAAAAGTACGTTTTCGTTTGCTGTTTGCGCGGTAATTAAGTCAACCACGCTCCTGATAGTGTAAACATCTTTCCTGCAAGAAATATAAAATTTATAACTTTTACAAAATGGAAACTTTCATTTTAAGAATATTGAAATAAATAAAGTATGCTTTTCGCCTAAAAATTTCTATTTATTAATAATCAGGCAGCATTGCTTCAAAATCTATAAGTACGCCGGTAACTGTTTTACCGTTTATGCTATTTAAAATAAACTCAACTCTATATTTCGGTACATATTTTTTAAACCATGCATTCTTGGATTGTATCTCAATGTTAATCATATCCCGTTGGGCACGTGTAATATTAATGGTTGCTTTTATATGAGAATATTTCTTATATCTAGACGAATAAAAGACAATACTGTTATTGGAAATTTTTAAATTATCGCAAAACATCATCACTTTTTTTCTTAATGCTTTTTTTCCGGCTTTATTTATATAATAAATGCCTGATAAATAATTACTAATCTTAGGTGAAAGTTGACCCTTTCTATTATATCTTTCTCTATATATTATTCTTCGTTCTCCGTTGTAGTATGA
>CALGPD010000391.1 GCA_937960625.1 uncultured Spirochaetia bacterium
AATATATACAGTTCTTTAAATAGTTTTGATTTAATTCTGATTATTCTAACTCTTGCAGGATTAAAATTATCTGTATTTTCATAAACAGCAAATTTTTTATAATGCTGTAAAATCATTATCCGCATTTTTTGAGATACTTGACTTCTCTTTGCCGGAACATTCATAACCGGGAAAAACATTATTGAAAATATCAGTAAAAATTTAAGTGGATTTATAAATACGCTTTTATATTTATTCATTTTATAAATTTACCGATAAAATAATTGTGAAACAACGTATATTTATCTCAACACTTATATTTACTTTATTTCAACTCAATTATTATGTTTATCCCGTTATTCCTCGGGAAATAGCTAAAAAAGAATTCTTCGCGGTACGTTATTATAAACACAATTCACTTGAATTAAAGGCGTATAAGAAAGTTAATAAAGCTGATTGGCCTTATTTAAAACATTATTGGAAAGTGTTTTATAATAAAACCGGACAGGTCATTGCGGAAACCCTCTATGTTAGAGGACGGCGTATTGCATATTGGAGTTATAGATATTTAAAAGACAACAGAATTGTGCGAAAAGGCTTTCACTGGGGAGGAATAAGAGGCGCGGTGTATTATGATATGGGATGGAAACGGTACGTTTTAAAAAGAGGCTTTTCATATTATAACTCCCGCTATTCGTATGAAGTTTATAATTCCTCGAAAAAGCTTGTGTATAAAGAGTATTATATCAGAGGCAGATTTGACCACTTTATAAGAATATATTACGATAGGTTTGGAAATAAATTGCGTAGGGTAAGGTCTTATAAAAAACACTTGCGCGGGGCTTATTATGATTATTTACGGTATGGAAAAGGCAAAATTCCTCATTCAGCCCTAAGAAGACAGTAATATTTGCGCTAAATAAAAAAAAACTTGCAGGTAAAAAGAATCGTTAATCCTAAAAAAAAATATCCCGAAAATTATATATATGCTTTAAGGATGCGGCTAATTAGGAGGACATATGAACTTTAAACAAAAGGTAATCAGAACAGCGAGTAAAATGTACGGAATTTCATTAACACGTTCCAGCGATTTGGTTGAATCAGCGTTTAACGCAATGCATAAAACACTAACTCCGGAAATGAACGTCAGAGAAGAAGATGTTCTTCTTTTCGTTGGCAGGTTAGTTTTACCGTGTGTTAATTAAAATTGTATAAAAGGATTTATATAAAATAATACCCGCAGTAAATAAACTGCGGGTTTTTTATTTTTAGAATGTAAAAATTAATTATCTATTGAACTACAGGGCCGTAAATAGTTGTATTAAAATCTGTAGTAAATTTTTCTCTTTTTTGAGAAAGTTCATAATATTCATCATCTAAAAAACATTCCTTAGCTTTCATTACATTTGGAAAATATGTAACACCGATATAATCACCAGTAGATTCACCTTCAATATCTTTTATCTTTTTGCCGTAGTAGTATGGCTCTGCATGAAACCTACCCATTACTTCGTTCATTTTAGATGCATATTCAGTAATTTGGCTAACATTATTGGTATCCATATTATTTCTGTAAATTATAAAACTCATATCTTCTTCATATTGCTCTTTGGAATTTTTATAAATATCTTCCAGTTGGCCGAACACCTCTACATCCGGGATTGAAAATAAAGAAAGCTGATAGTCAGTCATAAATTTTTTTCTAAAATCTACAGCTTTTTTATATTCCGCATCTTCATGGCACTTTATTGCATCTTCTTGCGTGGGAAAAAAACCCATGCCGACATACATCTGAATAGTAAAGCCATGTACATCCGCACTTTTCATACCGCGTAAAGCAGGTTTATAACCATATTTTTTATACAAAGGCAAGAGGATATCATAATATTCATTTATTTCTTTTTTCTTTGTAATTTCGTAATTTCCTCGAGAAACGATTAAATTTCCTGTTTTAGGACTCATATCTAACCTCTTTAATTAGTCAATTTTACTTTATTATTGTATAATTTTCCTTAAAAAAAATCTATTTTTTTTTTATTAATTTGAATTAAAATAAAATTGAATTAAAATTTATTGTAATATTTTGTCAATGAAATTTATTTTATTAGTTATTAATACTTTGATTTGTATATTTAATATATCAGAGAATTAATTAACATATGGTTTTTTAAATTTGACTTTTAATAATAAAACCGTTAAACTTAACTGCATTATTCTTTTAACAAAAGAATAGCAGTTTTATAAATCAGAGCAAAAGTAATGTAAATACCGGAGGAATACACTTATGTCAGAAATTCGAGTGGCAATTGTTGGAGTAGGTAACTGCTGTTCTTCTCTAGTACAAGGTGTAGAATACTATAAAGATTCAGATGCTGACATTCCAGGGTTAATAACTAAAAATTTTGGTGGATATTTTCCAAGCGACATAAAATTTGTTTGCGCCTTTGATATTGATAAAAGAAAAGTAAATAAAGATATTTCAGAAGCAATTTTTGAACGTCCTAATTGTACTACAATTTTTCAACCAAAAGTTCCCAATATGGACTGTAATGTTTATATGGGTTATACATTAGACGGTGTTGCAAACCATGTAACAAAATATCCCATTGACTGGCGTTTTGAGCCTTTGGAAGATATTTATAAATCTTCAGATCAAGCTAAAAAAGAAATTGTTAAAACACTAAAACAACACAAAACTGAAGTTCTCGTAAATTACTTGCCCGTTGGTTCTGAAGAAGCGGCAAGATTTTATGCAGAATGTTCAATAGAAGCCGGGTGTGCTTTTGTTAACGCTATGCCTGTATTTGTTTCAAAATTCTGGGGTGATAGATTTAAAGAAGCTAATTTACCTATACTCGGGGATGATATTAAAAGTCAGGTTGGTGCAACCATTGTTCACCGCCTATTAACACGTTTATTTGAAGACAGAGGACAAAAAATACTAAGAACTTATCAGATAAATATTGGCGGTAATATGGACTTTCTAAACATGCTTGATAGAAGCCGCCTTGAATCAAAAAAGATTTCTAAAACTAATTCTGTAACCAGCCAGATGGATGAAGAATTATTAGCTGAAAATATTTATGTTGGCCCCTCAGATTATATCCCTTGGTTAAAAGACAATAAAGTTTGTTATATCAGGCTTGAAGGCCAGCAATACGGCGGAGTGCCTATGAATTTGGAACTAAGGCTTTCTGTTGAAGATTCTCCTAACTCAGCAGGTGTAATCACAGACGCAATTAGAGGAGCAAAAGTTGCTTTAGACAGAAAACTTTCAGGCCCTATACTTGAAGCTTCCGCATATTTATTTAAGAGCCCTGTTCAGCAGTATCCTGATGATCAAGCAAGAGAAATGCTTCAAAAATTTGCAGGACAATAATATTTTTTCTTAAAAAGTTATAAATTTTCTATATTATTTTATTTAATATAAAATATGTATAACTTACACCATTCCCTTATAAATTTTAATAAACAGAAAGAATTTTGTATTCTTGATATATTTTATTCAATTTTTATAAAGTTATATAATATATCTGTGCCGATATTATATATTAAGTATAATTGGTTTAGTTATTTTATAAAAAAATATTGGAAAATTTGCAAAATTAGGAAAATAAATTCTAAAATATAACTAGCAAATAATAAGGTATTGCCATGGAAGAAATAAAACCTGATATAATATTAGTAGATACAAATGATAATAATATTTCTTTGCTAACGAGATATTTTCAGATGAACAATTCTGGATTGGCGCTTGCTGATCATCAAAACGGGTTGTTTGCATTATCAAGAATAAAAACTATTAGGCCGCAATTAGTAATAGTAAATTTAATGTCAAGAGACTTTGAGCCTTTATCCTTAGTGCAAAATATTAGAAGCTCAGAAGAAGCAAGAGATACCAATATTATAGGGCTTGTTTCAGAAAACAGTCAATTTGAGATTCAAAAAGCTCAGGAGATGGGTGTTAAAACTTTTGCAACTACTCCTATCTCAATAAAAGAATTAGCCGCTAAAATTAATAAATACGTAAATCTAAGCATTGATACAAAAAGCAAATGCAGATTAGATGCATGTTTAACCAATAATATCATGATACTTGAAGTTCAGGGAAAATTATTGCTAGAAGATTTATTAGACCATAGTGTAAATATTCTAAAGGGTTTTGACTATTTTGATGAAAAAGCTAAAAAAAGAGTATTTACTATTTTCTACGATATTGACCTTTCAACTCTTACTGCGGAAAATTTAAATCTGTTGTTTGAGTTTTATAGCCAAATACAGATTGCCAAAAAAGACTTCGTTAAAATATTATCGAATAATAATACTATTATTTCAGAGTTAAAAAGAAATAAAATTACCAGAGACATGGAGTTTGTAAAAGACTATATGGACGGTATTGCTAAATTGCAGCTTGCTGCAGTTGACCATGAACTAGGAGTAAGGATTGAATATTTAGCTGCGGGTTCCACATTAGTCGGTGATATTTTTGAGTTCAGCGGACGGAGATTAAAAAAAGCATATGAAGTAGTTACGGAAGCAGATATAAATAAGTATAAAGACAATCAGATAGAACGGGTTTTTTATGAAAAAGACCTAAAAAAATTAAATATTAGCGTGGAAACTTCGGACAGTATTGAAGAAATAAAATTGAAAAAAGCTTTTGAAGCACTAAACCCGGACAATACTATTACATTTAATACTGAAAAAACCGGGCCGTTTAGTTTTCTATTTAACAAAACCATTCTAATTGTTGATGACGAAGAAGCTATTCTCGATATGCTAAGCCACTTTTTTGCTCAAAAAGGTTTTAACGTGTATCTCGTTGATGACAGCAAAAGAGGTATTGAAATAGCAATTGATAAAAAGCCTGATATTATTTTAACGGATATCATGATGCCCTATTTCAGCGGACATGATTTTGTTTCAACTTTAAATCAAAAATTAGGCAACCGAAGGCCGCCAATTATTGTTATTACAGGCGCGCCAAGCGGAGAAAATGTCCAAAAAGCAAAAGAAGCCGGTGTTAACGGATTTATTCCCAAACCTCTTGATTTTCAAACATTGTTTGTAAAGGTTGCCAAGGAATTAAAAAATTCTCAGTCCAAATTTATTCATAGTTAGAAATTATTTACTTTCCGTAAAAAAAACTTTATTTTTCTTATTATGCAAAACGTAAATCTTGAAAATTATGGTTTATCAACAAATTATTTTGGCAGAGATTGTTTATTTTTCCCAGTAATGGATTCAACAAACGAATACGTTAAAAATAACCTAAAATCTCTAAACCACGGCCAGGTAGTCTGTGCAGGATATCAGGAAAAAGGTAGGGGCAGAAACAAAAACTCCTGGTTTGGAGAAAAAGACAAATCGCTTCTGTTTACTCTTTTGATTAAAAATCATATGCCGCCAAAACAAGCTGTCAAAACCGTTTTCATTATTGCTCTTGCTGTTAAATTTGCTATTAAAAATATTTATAATATTTCAACTGAAATAAAATGGCCCAATGATATTTATTACAACGGAAAAAAAATAGCAGGTATTCTAACTGGAAAAATTGAAAACTCTATTATTATAGGTGTGGGTTTAAACGTTAATCAAAAAAAATTCATTCCTGAGATAGCAAACATTGCATCTTCCCTATATTTAATCACAAATCAGGAAAAACACGTTTTCAATGTATTAGCGCAAATATTAAACAGTTTTGAAAAAATATTCTCAGAGTTTCAAACAACGGGTTTTGAACAAATCAAAAATCAGGTTATGGAAAATTTCTATCTTATGGGTAAAGAAATAAAAGTTACAAGCGGTACACAGGAATATACAGGAATATGCCGGGGAATGAATAATGAAGGAGAGTTAATTCTGGAAACACAAAACGGTTTACTAAACATCCCGGCCGGAGAAGTTCATATATGCTTATAGCAATAGATATTGGAAACTCAAGAATAAAAATCGGGATAATGAACAACTCTGGCAATATTATTGAAAAATCCGTTATAAACACAGAAAAACAAAAAGCAAATTTTAACCCTGCCCTGAATTTAATTTCTTCAAACAAAAGTAATATAAATTCATGTATTATATGTTCCGTTGTGCCTGAATTGAATAATCAAACAAAAGAGTTTATAAAATCCGCTGCCGGCATAGAACCCGTTTTTATTCAAAGCCATGCAAGCAACGGGTTAAAATATATATACCATAACCCTGAAAATATCGGCCCTGACAGGATAGCCAACGTATTAGGCGCTACGTCAATTTCAGGCGCTCCGGTTGTAGTTGTAGATTTCGGCACAGCCACTACTGTTTCAATTTCTTTAAATGAAAACGAATTTTCCGGCGGGTTAATTGCTCCGGGAGTTGAAACGAGTTTTTACGCCTTGAATATAAAATCCTCAAAACTGCCAATGACAGACCTGGAAAATACTCCGGATTTAATTGGACATTCTACTTTAGAATGCATTCAATCCGGTGTTTATAACATGCAAAGCGGGTTTGTGGTTTCAATTTTAAGCAGGCTTAAAAAAGAATATCCTGACATAAAAACGTTTTGCTCAGGCGGGTTTGCTCATCATTTTAAGCAGCATTTTGATTATCATGAAAGCAGCCTTGTTTTAATAGGGTGCTTTGAATATTTAAAACTTTTGGACGGAAAGTGAATTAACCAAATTTTTAAGTTTATTGTAAGAAATCTCAAAAATTTTATCCCTTTAAAAACTTTGATTATAATAATTAATACTTACGATTCCGGCAAATTTATTAAAAACCTGCATATTTCTCAATTATTATTAAATCGTTTGATATATTAACTTATACGGTTTAAACTTAAATATATCAAAGTTTCTAAAAATATTTTAATTTGTAGAAATATATATGAAATAAAAGCGTATCTTAAAGTATAGCGTTTTTATTTTGGAGAATATCATGAAAAAAGTATCATTGTATTTATTAATTTCCGTGTTTTTAATTATTTCCTGTACCGGCAAAAACCCTTTATTACCGACAACACCGGATGAAAAACCTAAATCTGCTGCGCCGGTTGCCGGAAACAACGGAACTATTACCATTACAAGCACCGAAAAGGGTACTATAGAAATAAGCTGGCAGCAGGCTTCGGATGATAATACAACAGTAGAAAACCTGCAATATAAAGTTTACTATTCCACTTCGGATAATATAAATACACCTGAACTTGCACAAACAAACGGCCAGACGGCAAAAGACTGGACTGCTAACATAACAACGTGTAGCATTACGGATTTGACAGGGTTTACAACGTATTATATTAACGTGGTTGTAAAAGATGAAGACAGCAACAAAACAGCGTATCAAACAGTCTCAGGCTCAATTTCAATTGATTCAACTCCTCCTGTTACCGCAAAAATTGAAGCTGTTGACCCTAATTACACAAGCATTCAGGTTAATTGGACAACGGCAACGGATAATACAACTCAAAAAGAAAACTTGCAATATAAACTCGTTTACTCTACCGACCAAACAACAATTAATACAGCTGAAATGGCAAACAGTAATGGGAAAACAGCTTTAAGCTGGAACAAAAATGTTTACGCTAAAACCGTTAGTAGTTTAAATTATTCAACAACGTATTATTTTGCGCTGATTGTAAAAGACGAAGCAGGAAACATAGCTTTATACAACGTTGTTTCAGCAAGAACAAAACAGTTTGAAACAAAAGTATATTTTCAGAATGGTATGTGGTCATATTACATCACAAATATTGAAGCGCGGCACAGCACTTCGGATTCATGGACAAACTTGAGAAGCGGTTATCCTTATATTAACCCTACTCAGGACAGAACGTATTCCTGTAAAAGCCCTAAGTATACAATAACAAAAGACAGTTATTATTTTAGATATAAAGTTGTAAGCCATAACTGGGCGACTAAATATATAACGGGTTTACAACCGGGGAAAATTTACAGGATATTACTCTACGATAACACGTTTAGCTATTATAAACTTGAAATAGTGGGTACTTATTAATAACAACGGAAAGTTAGATTTATTTATATAAAAGCATAGGCGGCAAAAGTTCATGCCGCCTCTAAAATTAATAACAATTTTATATTAAAAATTGCATCAAAATTGACTTAGTAACTATCAGTTTCTTTCTGCTTATAAAAAAAAATTATTCCTTTTAAATATTACAAATTCTCGATTTTTTCTTTAAACAAAGCGTTTTAATTATTAAATTTATATTCTTACTATTGCAATTTTATTTTTTGGATTGTTATAATTTTATAAAAGGTTCACAATATTTATTATGAAAATGAAAGTTATATTTGTATTATGTCTATCATTTATTTTTAGTCTGTCAATTCCGGCTTTTTCAAGTTCAACAAACTATAATCAGGACCCAAACGCGCCTGAAAACAAAAAGCCCGGAGCCAATATCAATACCGGTGGAAATAATACTGCATCTGACATTGATAATTACAAAAAAATGCAAATCGGTTTTTATGCGGGTGTGGGACTGTCAAGACAAACTTCCGCGCACTTTACTCAAGGCGAGATTTATACTAATTTATCCTTACAGTTTTCCGTTGTGTTTGACTATTTTGTTATGAAAAATTTCGGAATAGAACTTGAACTGGGCTGGCAGAATTATAAAACCGGGGAAAAAGACAGTGTTACAAAAAACGAACTTAATTATTCTTTACAATATCTTTTTTTAAGCGTTGCTCCTATTCTGCAATTCAGTAATATATATTTTTCTTTTGGGGTATATTTCGGCTTTATTTTACCAGGAACTGATTTAACCGGTTCGGAAAGTTATAGTAATGAACCAGGCGATTACAACATCCCTGACTTTGGTTTTAAGTTGAGCGCAGGGTATAAGTTTAATTTATCAAAAAAAATTCAAATGTTTGCGGGTATAAATTTCAGAGCACAGGTTTTCAATTTCAGGAAATATAATGCCTCAGGGTCAAAAATCGTTGCTTTTTACGCGAATATTGGAATGCTTTTTGACTTATAGAAAGTATTAATTATTTAGGCACAACGATTAATATTCTGCCCTCTTCAAGGCGTTTTGATGAATACGGGCTTGAAAGAAGCTTAATCGCATCATCTCTGGATATATAAATATCAGTATTAAATTCACCAGATATTTTTTCAGCATGGCAAAAATAAGGCCTTGGGCCTACAATATCATCCTGATACACGTTATACGCTGATGTTGTAAACCTCACACTTCCGTTTTTCAAAGAACGCCTACGGTTTAAATGATGAAAGGAAAAAATAGTGCGGCGTATGCCGTGTTTATCTATAACGTATATTGTGGGAAACAAGCTTGGACGGAATTTTGTATTCCTTGCGTCAATAACAAGGCCGGTATAATTATGCGTTTCCATATGTTTTTTATTATTAAACATTGGAACCCTGCGTACAGGTTCATGGTGAAGAGCTTTAAAAAAAACTTCAAGCAGAGATTTTTTCCCGAAAAATTTAAATACAATACCCGATTTTACCGTACTGTAATTTTTCGTTAACGGCATTAATTTAAACGCGTTTTCATGAACGTATTTATTAAATAAAACACCGAATTCCTTGCTTTCTTTAATATAGTCATAGAGAGTTTTAAAAGTGTCTACACGCACTTTTATAAGCATATTGGTTAAATCTTTAATCGCTTCGACATCTGCCTGTTTCTCAGCTTGTAACCTGCTTTGCAGTATATTTTCGTGATTCATGTTAACCTTAGACTGACCCCATGCAAGCGCGTAGCCTTTGCTCCAGTTAATATAACTTTCATTATATTTTTCAAGCTTATTAAACGGGGAAGGATTAAAATAATTAATTCTAATATTTGAATGTATAAATACAACGGGTATTAATAATATTATTAGGAAATAAACCGGTTTTTTCACGTTTATACTCCTTTTGCAATTTTAATGAATTTTTTAATTTTTTCAATATCTTTTATTCCGGGTTCTACTTCAACTCCAGAAGAAACATCAACAGCGTTTATGTTCTTCAATAGTAAAATACTGGATAAATTATCAGGGTTTAAACCTCCGGCAAGAATTATGTTTTTTCCAGCCGGAATATATTCCAAGAGCGAATGGTCAAACATTTGTCCCGAACCCGGGGATTGACCGTCAACAAGAATATTATTTGTATGCGGAAAATTTTTAATTGTATCTATATCTGATTTTTCTTTTATTGAAAGAGCTTTTATGTATGGTAAACCGAATGATTTGCAAAAATCCTCATCTTCATTACCATGAAACTGTAAACAGCTTAACCCGCAATATTTAAGTGTATTCCATATTTCGCCCTTGAAATTATCCCTAAATACACCAACAGTATAGCAAAACGGGGGTAGATTATTAATTATTTCAGCGCATTCTTTAATAGTTATATTTCGTTTGCTCTCTGCAAACACAAAACCTATAGCATCCGTGCCGGCTTTATACGCGTTTATAGCATCTTCAAACCGTGTTATGCCGCAAATTTTCACTCTCATAATTTAACCTATCGGCTTATTTAAACATCGCCTTATTAATTTTTAACAATAAGTTTAATTTAGGAAACTATTTTTTCATTTACTTACATATCAATTATTTAGCTTATTAACAGATAATGTACAATATATATTATTATATTCAGATTAATGTATTTAACTTTAACTTTAGTTATAAATTTTTTTTTAACCTATTTTAACTAAAGTTAATGCTATTTCACAACTAATTAACTTTTGATAACTTCAATAAATATCAATTCAAACCTATACTTGATTATACAAAGCGGAAACTAAAAAGTTTTCTTAAAAAAGGCAATTATAAATGCCTTATAAACCTAGGAGGTCCAAAAATGAAAACAATAACAAAAGTACAAGAAAATAACAAAACACTAGCACCTGAAATTGAAAAAGAAATTGTTGCGGATTTAAACAGCAAAAAGGAAGTTGAAGGCGTTCAGATGAATAAAAATGACATTGAAGAGATGTTAAATTGGATGCGTGTAAAAATTAATGACAAAAACGCAAAACGCCAAAAAGATTTCGAACCCATTAAAATTGAACTTATCAAGGATATTCTTGATAAAATTAAACCGGGAAAATACTTTTTTAGAAATGAAGATATAGGGTATTTAACACAATACGCTGAAAATGCTCTCGCAAATAATGAAAAATTTTATAAAACTGTTCAAGCAGTTTTCAGAAAAGCAAATTAGCTAATGTTCCAGCTCAGAAAATACCGCAGCGTATAAAAAATACGCTGCGGATACTGAAACGGAAAAATATAGAGAGTTTCTCTATTTCTAAAAAATTAATAAAGGTATTTAAGTAATAACTTAATATGCCTGCAGGAGGAAAATCATGCAAGCATTAGATGAAAATGTAAGAAAAACACCTATAAATAAAGCTATGAAAACACACATAATAGAATTAAATAAACCAAATCTCGCGGTTATTCATAACTGGTTGAGAGATACACCCGAAGCTAAAGGAAATGATGACATAACATTTTTTCCAAATATTTTAAAAATCATTAAAAATTTGAAACCGGGTTTCTATGAATTACAGGAACAGGAAATAAGTTACTTAACGCATTTTGCCAGAGAAAATTATCCTGAACTTTCAGATATGTTTAATGGAGTTGGTTCTATTTTCGCTATAGAAACAATGTACAAATTATTAAAACCGTTAAACAAGCATAAAGACTTTTTAGGCCAAATTAACTTAAATGAAAAAGATATAAAAAACTGGCAAAAAATGTTTGAAACCGGGGACAGATTAATGGTGTAAATATTATTTGGCTTAAATCCTGTTAATAAATAACAAATGCTGGAACATAAACTAAAGTAGCACTTGTCATTTTTGGACTTCAAGTCAAAATAACACCTTCCGCAAAATGCTGTTATTGACTTAAAAGGCCGCAGAATATTTTATTCTGCGGTTCTATTTTTTTAAACTTCTATGATTTCAATATCCACATCGGATAAAACTTCCGGGACATCATCAGTTATTAAAAATGTATCTTCAATGCCTAATGCTCCATGGCCTTGAAAAAACAATTTAGGTTCAAAAGCAATTGTCATGTTTTTCTCAATAGGGAAATCAAAACCTTTAGCTATAACCGGATACTCATCAACTTCAACTCCTATTCCATGACCGATAAAACTTACCTGCTCATTTTCAAGCCCCATAAAATTTTTACTTAAACCGAGTTTATCTACAAAATTAAGTATATGTTTATATATATCCGAGCAGATTGCTCCGGGTTTAAGCAACGACTTTATTTCGTTATGAATCTCTAATAATCCATTATATTTCGTTTGCAGAAATTTGTCAAGCTTTCCTATTACAAATGTTCGCGTTGTGTCAACGTGATAACCGTTATAGTTTGCAACGTAGTCAATAGCAATAGGCTCGTTCTTTTTTATTATGCTATCAGAAGGTCCGGAGCTAAAGGAAGCATGGGAACCCTTACCGCCAAATGGTGTTGCAAATGATGCCGGAATTAACGCTGTTTCTCCGCTTAATACATGGCCGTAAAACAATTCGTGGTTAAAAGTACGCATTCTCGTTGGCCCTAAATGAGAATATTTGCGGTATAAGTATTCAATTTCAATAGCAGCATCGAGTTCGGAAATTCCGGGTTTTAAAATACTTTTAGTTTGTTCAAATACCTTTTTAGTTATACTTCCGCTCTTCCTCATTAATGATAATTCATAATCACTTTTGATCATCCGCACTTTTTTAACCAAAGTTCCGCAATCAACCGGTATAATTGTTTTTTCATTGTTAAAACTTTTTACTATTCTGTTAAAAACAGCAACCGGTAAAACGTCGAATTCAAAACCAATTTTTTCCGGTAATTCGCCGCTTAACTCTTTAATAAGGCCTGGAATAAGTTTAATAGATTTTGTCTGAACAAGTTCAAGAGGGCAATCCTGTTTAATACGTTCAAGCGCGGATTTATAAAACGCTATTACATTTCCGTTTACCGGAATATATATAGCTAAAGCCTGCATTGAATTTGTATAATACAAAAGGTCTATGTCCTGTAAAACGAGAATTGCATCTATTCCCGCTTGTTTTATTAATTCTCTGGTTTTTTCATGTCTGCTTTTAAGTTCGTTTAATATTTCATTCATATAGAAAACCTATTCTCCGGCGGCAGGGCAGGAACTGTTTGAGCATGTTTTAGAAGCGCTGCATGTTGGCGCTGATTTCTTTTCTTCCTTTTTTTTATAATCCGTTGTATAAAAACCACTGCCTTTAAGGATAAACCCTCCGCCACCGGAAATCATTTTAGATACCGAAGTACTCTGGCATTCTCCACACGTTAATTCGGGTTTTTCATTCATACCGTGTCTAATATCAAAAACGTGTCCACATCCGGAACATTTATAAGTATACGTTGGCATTATATTCTCCTAATTTCTAACAATATTGTAAACAGAAATTTATATATGGTTAATAAATGTGTCAAGTAGGAACCGGGCTAGTGTCTTGTTTAATCTATGTATCCTATACTCAATCTCTTTCACCGGAAAAAACAAGCGCGCTTGAAGGGGAAAAGTCATCTTTTTTAACACACTTTTTGCAATAATACATTGTGTTTCCTCTTGCTTTTTTTGGCAAATAAAACCGTGTTTTGCAAAACGGGCAGGTATAAACAAATTTAAATTTATTGTTAAACTTGGATATATCACAAGTTGACATTCTTATATCTTTTTCATCATAATAAGGTTTTTTAATTGAATAGCGGGGTTTTTTTATCCATTTGGAAAATTTTACTTTTTTAAATTTTTTCATCAAAAATCTTGGATAACCAAAAGTAATAAAGTAATCTTCAGCGATATTCATCACTTTTCTGTCAAAGTCCCTGCCGTGGCGGATTTCACGTAGACTTCCGTCAAAATCAGGAGAAATATGAAAAAGTTCATGAATTATGGTTTTTAGTTTTTCGCTTTCTGATAGATTCAAAAATCGTGGAAAAGAAAATTCAATAAAATACTTGATGCGTTTTTTCTTGTATTTTATTTTTAGTTTCCCTACCCCGCCTTTGAGTTTTATACAATTACAAACAGCAACTGCTCCGGAAGGGCCGCCTCTGTCAAATTTACCCAGTATTAAAATTCCTTCAGGATTTATATATGAAAGCCCGGGAGAATTTAAGATTATATGACTAATTACTTTTGTTAATTCTTCTGTATAATTCATTGTGATAGTCTTGAAGATTAAAACCTTTTTTCTAAGGTAAAAACGTGTGAGTATTCATATTCACCGGTAGTATTAATTACAAATGCGTAGTCAACCTTAAAACCAAAAAAATTAAAAGTAGCTCCACAGGAAAACTCATATCCATGAAACCCAAAATTCAAATATATTACATTATAATAAATTGTCTTTTTACTTTGCGTTGCTGATGTTTCGTCTATTGGGTTACTTTTCCGGGATTCACTCATATATTCATTTGAATAAATAGCAACGAATAAACCGCCACTGCCAACGAATTTTCCGTTATTCTTTCCGGTATCTCTTTCGAGGTGTAAGCAGAACGCAAAGTTTCTTCTGCTTAACGGGTTATAACCAATTCCGATGCTTACTGTAGGAGCAATAAAACGCGCGTCCATACCTTCATATTTTATATAACCCATGTTTTTAACAAGCGCGCCAAGAGAAATCATATTAAAAACTGCAATGTAGGTGCCGAAATCAAATACAAATCCCGTTCCTTTTACGTTGTCACTTGTATCTTGAAAAAACTTAACATTACCGCCGAAAGAAATATTCTGATTTTCAGATAAATTCGATGCAATTGAAATAATAGCCATCCATGCATCGTCTTTTTTATTATCAGCAGCGCCACGGTCTATATTTATTTGATTTTGTCCTTTTGTATATAATCCGCTAACACCTAGTACAATTTTACTTATTTTAAATGAAGTAGAAAAAGCCCCCATCATACGGTCAAAAGGCAGTATAGCAAAGGTTCCTGAAACCCATAGTTTATGGCCCGGCGAATCTTCTGAGAATATATTTGGTAATCCTCCGGGGCTGTTAAAAGTTGCTGTTCCGTCATCCGCAAAAGCAGCGAAATTCTGGCCTAGCGCCATTGCCCGCGCTCCAATAGTATATTTCATCCATTCAGGAGCACTTCTGTCTCCTGCACTCATATATATTGGAATAAAAATTAATAGTATAATACCTATAATAGTTCTTTTTTGCATAACAGATTCCCAAGTTTTATTATTATATATAATTAATAATATTATATGGATTTGTCAAAACGTTTATTTAGAAATCGTTATATTGCCGGAATTTACGTTATAAAATGCGGCATCGATATCAATAACTTCTTTATTTGAAGTAGCTGTAAAAAAACATTGCCTTTCATTTCCAAGAATAGTTAAAAAATTTTGTTTGTTTTCATTATCAAGGTCTAAAAGTACGTCATCTAAAAGCAAAATACTTTTACAGCTTTTTTCCTTTTCAATGTATTTCATTTGCGCAAGCCTTAAAATTAAAACCGCAGCTCTTGCCTGGCCCTTGGAAGTGTATTTTTTTAAAGTTCTGTTTTTATCTTTTATTAATATCTCATCCCTATGAGGGCCTATTGTTGTGCTTCCCTTTTTTATATCTGTACTCCAGTTTTTGGATAATTGTTCATTAAAACTGTATTGTATATCTTTGTTTAAATCAATACTTGTGGAATAGCTTAATTTCATATCGAGTTTGCCTTTTGTAAATACGGGATAAATATCTTTGCAGATTAAAGAGACTTCACTAACAAACTCCATACGCTTTTTTATTAATTCACAGCCATATTTTAATAATCCCGGGTCCCATGCTTTAACAGAATTTTCATTCCCTTTTCGGTCAAGATAATTTCTAATCGCAGCGTTTCTCATTTTTAATACTTTTTTATAGTTATATAATGCATAAAGATAATTTTCATCTACAATGCTTAACGTTGTGTCCAGATAAGTGCGCCGGGCTAATGGGCCGGAATGTAAAAGTTCAATATCAATATCAGAAAACAAAATAACGTTAATTTTACCCACTGAATTTAATATTGATTTTTGCTTTTCCCCGTCAATTTTAATGTTTTTAACTTTTTTATCATATCCTACTTCAATAATATCTGCCTGTTCGTTTTCAAACTCTCCTTTAAAATAATAATGCTCACCACCATGGGGGATTAATTCCCTATCAGAGGATTTTCTAAATGAACGCATATAAGACATATAATAGATTGCTTCTAAAAAGTTTGTTTTACCTTGACCGTTTGGGCCGATTAATACGTTGTTTTTTTCTTGAACTTCAATTTCACATGTTGAATAATTTCTAAAGTTCCTAAATACAACGTTTTTTATCATGAGGTTATTTTCATAGGCATGATAATAGCAA
>CALGPD010000392.1 GCA_937960625.1 uncultured Spirochaetia bacterium
GCGTTTAAACAAATCATACTTTTACTTAAAACTTTAATTCCTTTTTCAAGCCGGTTTAAATTTGAGTTTATAAGTGTGTATATTATGGTTTTGTATGGAATTTCGACTGAACTTTATGTATTCAATAAAAACAACGGGTTCTTTTGAAAAATCTAAAAATACTACTTATAAAAGATATTCCAAAAAAATTACCCCAAAATGATAAATAAACATAAACATTCAACAACAACTATATATATCATAAGGTGTATTTGAACATTTTTCATATACTAACTCGTTTATATATTTTATAAACAAAGTTAATATTACTATCAGGCATATTTACATTACTACACGCTTGGCTATCTGTATCAAATAAATATATGAAGTATGATACTAATAAAAATGCTTTGATATATAACGCATACTGTGCATAAATATTAATTTATTATTATATAATAAATAAAAAAGTCTAATAAAAACAAAAATTTAATTAAATAAATCAAAAAATTTTAAATTATATATTTGAAGTCATTTATATATGACCTAAATATTCTATAAAATAATCGTTCTATTATTAAATTTTATTGCTTGACAAAATATACTTAGAAGTATATAATATTAATTACAAAGTTAATTTAATGAGAGGTGTTTATGAAAAATCAATTACAACAAAACCAAACTATTAACCCCAAATCTTTTAAAAATATCGTCTATTTTCTTGATTACAATAGCCCAAAATCTATTAACAACGAAATTTTACACGTTTTAAATACCAGGCCGGATATTAGAAAAGAAATTGAAAGACAACGTTCGTTTTACAGGCGCAACGTTAAACGCAATCCAATATCCGTTAACCCGCTAGAAGAATACGATGTCTTTATACACGATGATATAATCGATACCATGGTTTTAAACCGGGATATTGAAAACGCTTTATCTAATGAACAGGTTACTTTATTTGAACTTTTTACACATGGATATACGTTAACTGAAATTTCAGAAATATTAAACGTTTCTTATATGACATTACGCAGAAACTTAAAAAAAATTAAAAAGGTTGTATTAAATCTAACGCGTATTGATTAATTCTGTTAAACAAACTATAATATTGAAATGAAGCTAAAACTTACAATTGCAATACTGTTGCTTATTATCACGAATGCGGCTTTCTCAAATTCCTGTGATGACATTTATACTCAGGCATTAAAAACGCATTTATCCGGAAACTATAAAACAGCACTCAGTCTTTTGGAGAAATATAAAAACACTTGCGGAAAAGACGCGGTTTATTATTACTTAAAAGGGGAAACGTATTTCCTATTAAAAGAATACTATAAAGCCTTTAAAAGCTATCTTTCATTATATGGAAACAATCCGCGCTATAAAACTTTAAAGAAAAGAATGTTAAAACTGGCAAAGTATTTTTTAACCTCGGAACAATATATTGAACTTGCTTATCCAATTAAAAATAAAATCCCTGATTATAAAAAATAATTTTTAACACCAATAATTCTTTTCCCTTTTTTTTCATATTTAATAATTTTACTGCATGAGTTTAAATAAAACACCGTCTTCAGACAGATTACACATTGCTATTTTTGGAAAAAGAAACGTTGGCAAGTCAACCCTGATTAACGTCTTAACCAATCAGGACATAGCGCTTGTTTCCAATCATCCCGGAACAACAACGGACCCTGTTAAAAAAGCAATTGAAATTTTGCCCATCGGCCCCTGCTTGATTATTGACACAGCCGGTTTGGATGATGTGGGTGAGTTAGGCGAGATGAGAATTAAAAAATCTCTGGAAGTAATGAACAAAACCGATATTGCTCTTATCGTTGTAGAAAACGATTTTTCGGATTTTGAAAAAGATGTAATTGCCTCACTTTCTAAAAAAAATATACCTTTTATCTTTGTAATAAATAAAATAGATACTTTCGAAGATCATGATGAAATCGAAAAAAAAGTTACTTTATACGATGCGTCTATTCCCGTTGTAAAAGTAAGCGCTAAGTTAAAAAAAGGCATCAATGAACTTAAAGGCGCTATTATTAAATATTCACCAAAAGATTTTTCAGATGCCCGTTTACTCGGTGATTTAATAAGCCCGGGGGATTTCGTTATTCTGGTATGCCCCATAGATACATCAGCGCCCAAAGGAAGGCTTATTCTGCCGCAGGTGCAAGCTATCAGAGACGTGCTTGATTCTGATTGCGTAAGCGTTGTAACCAAAGAGCACGAATTAAGATGGGCGATAGACAACGTGAAAATCAAACCTAAACTCGTCGTTACTGACAGTCAGGTTTTCTCCAAAGTTTCAGCAGATACACCAAACGATATAAAACTAACGAGTTTTTCCATATTAATGGCACGCTTAAAAGGTGACATCGAAGAAATGATAAGAGGTGTTGCCGCTGTTTCAAAACTTAAAACAAAAGACAAAGTGCTTATTTCAGAAGCATGTACTCATCATAGGCAATCAGATGATATAGGGACAGTAAAAATTCCAAGATGGCTGCAGAATAGAGTAGGCGGAGGCTTAGAATTCGAGTTCACTTCAGGTTCTAAATATCCGGATAATTTATCCGATTACAATCTCGTTGTTCATTGCGGCGGCTGTATGATAAATAGAAAAGAAATGCTGTATCGTATATTTCTTGCGAAAGAAAATAAAGTGCCTATTGTTAACTATGGAGTTTTAATCGCTTATTTACACGGTATTATGCCCAGAGCAATTGAGATTTTTCCATACCTGCACGATTTGTATAATGAACTTATCAATTAATTCATTATTAAAGTTTTACTTTATGCTTTAACCTAATTAGAGTCTCAATTCAACCTTTGATATAATTATCAGCCGGCAAAACAGTTACGGCTTTTAAACCGGAACATTAAAGTTCTACATTAAATAAAGTTGTTTTATTGTAAAACTACACTTTTTATTGTAAAATAAAATGAATATTAGGAGGAAAATTATATGAAAATTAAATTCGTTGTTATTTTAATTGCTTTATTTAGTATGACTTATTCATGTAAGCCAAGTGTGGAGGGTGAAAAATCTCAATTCAAAGATAATATTCAAAAAATGAAAACTTATTCGGTACGTTTTCCCGGAACTGCACCTTATCTAAAAAAGTTATATAGAGCTGCAAAAAGGTCATGGAATACAGCTCTTAAAATAAAAAACAAAGATAAAAGAGCAGAAGAAATGGATAGAATAAATGATTCAATTTCTAAATCTCCTATAATGAAAGAACTAAACAATTATTATTTCAAACGTAAACGCCTTTCATTTCTATTTAATTGGATAAAGGATTTACGTTTTAGCCCTTATGCGGATAGTATTAAAATCATGATTAAATCATTAAAAAAAGATGCAAAAAAAGCAAAATCTATTATTAGAAGAAACTATCAATCACTTAAAGAGCGTTCGTTTTCAAGCACATCTAATGTAGTTAATACTTTTGATAAAGCAAATTCTTTGCTTACCGATATTTACAATAACCTTGATAGAAAGTACAGAGAAGTAAGAAAAAAAATAAACAGCCTAAAAAAAGGAAAAAAAAGCAAGAACAATAAAAAGCATAAATCAAAAAATAACAGCAATGAAGTTTGAAATTATAGGGCAAATTAACAATAAATTAATAAAATTTTAACTATAATATTTTTTCATTTTAGTTCTGTATATATTGTGAGGTAAAAATGTTAAAATCCGGTTATTCTACAGAACTAGATTTTCAACTACCGTCTTTGTTTATATATACGATAAAAAACGATGCTAACAGTGTTTTAAGCTGCATAAAAGACGGTGCTGATGTTAATGAAAACAACGAATTAAACTCATCTCCTTTAAGTATTGCTTGTGAAAATTCCAATTATGAAGTAGCCAATATATTAATTCAGTCAGGCGCAAATGTAAACCATAAAGACTTTCTTAATTGGACACCGTTAATGTACAGCTTATACTCAGGCAATATGGATTTATGCAGTTTATTAATTAAGCATGGAGCAGACGTTAATGTTTATGATGATAAATGCGGATACACTCCTTTAATCTGTGCCTGTGAACAAGGCGATATAGAGCTCGTTAACTTACTTATTAAAAATGGAGCTGATATAGATTTAGGAATAGGGACAACGGAAAATGCTTTATTCACAGCAAGCACATTAGGTTTTTTTAAAATCGTTGAGGTTTTATTAAAACACGGTGCTGATGTTAATACCGGCAATAAATATAAAGAAACTGTTTTAATGCATTCATGCTACTTTGGCAATCAAATAATTGTCAAAATATTATTGGATTATAATGCAGATGTAAATTTGGTTGATTCTACAGGCTGGACTGCAATTATGTATTCTGCATCAAACGGTTCAACAGGATGTACCAAACTATTGATTGAACACGGTGCTGATGTGAACTCATTAAATCAATCAAAATGGACACCGTTAATGTTCGCAGTAGCTTATGGAACAAAAGCCACAGTTCAACTTCTCGTAAACAACGGAGCTAAAATTGATGTTTCAGATATTAGAGGCAACACTCCAATTACACTCGCCGAAGAATACGGAAGAACTGATATTTTATATTATCTAAAAAATTTATAGAAAAATTCTCCAAACCTGAAGACATGAATCTGTATATCAGCTTAATTTTTAAAATGTTAAGCATAATAAAAGGAACTGATGTATTTTGGGATATTAAACCCAAAAAAATAAAGTATATATTAAAAGAAACGATAAACCTGTCCTCTAATTCCTGTATATTTGTTTTTCATGCTTATTTTTGTTGAATTTATTATTTTGTTCTTCCTGCTCATGATATTATATTATGATAGCATAATTAATTACGGAGGATGGATATGTTTAACCCGTTCTATGATAAGAATAAATTTTTTGATATGATGAGTGAAGCAAGAACCAGAATGAATGATTATTCAAGAGAATTGTTTCATAGTACGTTTGACATGATGATGCTTGGCATGGATGATATAATGCGTTCTGTCGGGCTTAGACACATCTTACGCCATAAACTTATCGGCGGAGGATTAATTCCAATGCTTTCTAGTATTATGGATTTCGAAAAGTGGGAAACCGAAAAGTTTATTGGAATTTTAAAAGGTGACAGTGATGAAACTTTATTTGATTTTCTAAAAGAAACCTCATCCAAAGTTTTATCAGGTATAAAATATGATCATCTTGTAAATAATCTAGGAAAACAACTTTTTGGCTCTGCAACTTTTGAAGGTGAAAAAATTATTGATGAAAATGATTTCTTCACTTTAACTTATATTCCCGCGAAAGGGACAAAAAAGGCTGTACTTTTCCATCAAGGAGGAGTCCTACCTTATTCCGACAGAATCTTTAGATTTCTACCTGAAACCAATTTTTTTGATAGATTTATTGAGGCAGGCATAGATGTTTATGCTATGGAATTAAAAGGTAATATAGTTACTAATCCAAGCATGAAAAACCTTACAATGGATAAACTCATTGAAAGTTCTCACCGGTTTACTGATAAAGCTTTTGAACACAACGGCGGAAAGCGCATGATCTTAGAAGGTTACTGCGGACACGGAATGCAAACAGCAGCAAGCTTATTAGCTGACGTTGAAGGCATGCAAAAGAAAGTTTGCGAGCTTATGTTAATGGTTTCACCTATTGACGGAAGAAAATGTAATGAGCTTGGCGACATAATGAACCTTTTCCCTAAATCAATGATGTTCTGGAATTTAATGCTAACAGCAATGAGAGGCGAAGTTGTAAAAGGCGATAACCTTCAAAGAACAATTGATGTTGCTAAAAAGTCTTTCTTTGAAAAAACAACTTTCGGAAGATTTTTTCATGGCTGGAAATCTGGTTTATATTCCGATATAACAAAAATTGATGATTTAGATAAACGTTTAAGAATGGATTTAGCCGGAGCTTACTGGATTTCACCAGTCAATGCTACTTTGTATCCAGTACCTGTAAGCCTTGCACATTTCAGAACTCTGCTTTTTACTGTAGGAGTTTCTGATGACGGCCTTTTGCCTTTACGATATAAAGGTAAACGCTTAAACTTTAATGATATTAAAAAGACAGATTTACATGTTACTGCTTTTTACGGCGACCTAGATGCTATGGTTCCTTTCCAAACAGCAGATTTCATGAAAGAGTTACTAGGTAAACAATTTACTCATATCGTTCATGAAAAAACCGGACATGTATCTTATATATTATCTCCAAACAGATGGAAAGAAGGAACAGACCGATCATTTACCCCAGGAATTATCAGCACGATATTAAAACACTATAAACAGGGAAAGGTTAGTTCTCCTGCATCAGCAACAGTTCAAACTAAATAATTTAGTAGATATAAACATAAAGCCGCCAAGTAAAAAATAAGCGGCTTTATATAATTCTAAAGCTTCGTAAAAGAATATCATTTTTTGTATGATTCATTTGATTATTTTTAAGATATTTTGTACTTTATGAATGAAGAGTTTATATTGAAAATTTAACTAACTTATTATATACATATTTTTTTAATATTAATTATAAATCATTGACAAAATTAAAAAAAAAAATTATAATATTTGTTATATTGCTTATTTTACTTAACCTTATTACATTTAATGCCTATGAATCATTGACAAATATTATTTAATATTATAAAAATTAAGAAAAGGGGGGCTTTATGCAAAATAAAACCTTAATGGAAATTATGATTGAGGCAGAAAAAAATTACTTAAGTACTGTGTTAGAACACACTGCTTGGAATTTAGCTTGGGCTTGTAGAATAC
>CALGPD010000393.1 GCA_937960625.1 uncultured Spirochaetia bacterium
ATAAATTTTGTATTACTAATTTTGTTATTTGGATTTCAATCCATGCTGTTTTCTATATCCAATTCAGAAATAGATAATTTTATCAGCGAATACATTTTATCAATATCAAAAGGCGCTGTTATTTTAGAAAATGTTCAACCTACTAATTATGCAACGAGACTGGTTTTTGCGCGGTACGGTGCTTCAACAACCGTAACCAATGTTGTAACAGTAGTGCAAACAACTAAACGGGGTTATCACCTTTACTTTGGAGATAATCCGGAAACATCTTGGTGGTTCAATTTAACCACCAAACACACGAAATACACGAAAATAATTGAGGAGCGAAAGAGGAGTATTGAGTTAAAAAATAAAGATTATATTCATAAAAAACGTTTTAAAATTGAAATTCATAAAAAGCGCGACATAGCTTAATGTGTAATTAATGCGATTAAACACTTCATTCATAGGAGAAATGAATTGAAAACAATGAGATTAGCAATTATAATAGTTTTTCTATCCGCATGTAACGCGTTGTTTGCCGGGCAAAAAATTAAAAACCGAATAATTAGAAAACCTTTATACCGTTATTATTATGAAATTAAGTTTAGATCAGATTATAGATTAGGCTATGAAAGAAATGATAAATTGTATTCCATCGAAGAAAGTGAGTTTTTATTTAAAGCGGCAGATAAAAAATCCCGCGATTTATATTACAAAGTATTAAAAATAAATAAAACAAGGAAATCTTTAAATTACAGGGAAAAATTAGATAAATACGGAGTTCGGTCAGCAAAAAGTATAAATGCTTTTATAAAGAAATCTAAAAAAAATCAGCAACAAATAATAAACGCAATAAAATCTTATGAGCGGGAAAAGATAGAAGAGGAACAAAGAAAACTTAAAGTTCTTAAAAATGAAACTGAAAAATTAGGTAAAGGTTTTATCGGTATTAATTTTAGTATTTCAGCATTACCGAAATTTGCTAGTTACGAAATAGGATTATCTTATGCTCAATTCGCTTTTCCACAACATAAGCATTTGAATTTAGGCCTTTTATTAGAATTAAATTATAATTCGATAAATTGTGCAAAACAGTATACTAGTTTTAATTTTTCACAATCCTATTTATCATTTAAACCGCAATTATTAATAACTCTCTGGGGCATTGGACCATCATACAGAGTGTTTTTTGCCGGTGGCCCGATAGTAAAAATACGTTTAAATACTTATGAAACATATATAGACAAAGGAATTTACGAAGATGATATAATTAATAATTTTAGGACGATTATATTCGGTGGTACTTTCAAATTCGGATACATGGGTATCTCTGAAAAAGGCTTAATGTTTATGGTGTTTTTCGTTTTAAATGCAACGCAAAAGCATTTTAAAGTGCCTAATTTATCGAATACTTTCGAATATAATTTTAGTATGGGTTTGTACTTCAATTTTATGTTTAAATTATTTTAGGAGATATATGATAAAAAAAATCATTTTTTGTTTTCATTATTTTCACGAGAAGATTTGACGGTGACGGAGGATACGTAAAACATATTTATTATTCAAGTAACCCTTATGGCGCGTATGAAGGCGGGCTTACATTACATCTAAACAGTATTATAAAGCAATCAGCAAATTTATTAAAAAATTAGGAGAATATAAGTGGGGAATATATCGAAATTAAAGATAAGTAATAGTCAAATATATAAAATGTCCTTATTTATAGTTATTATTGTTGGTTTTAACTGCAATATGTTTTCTAAGCAAATTAATAAACCAATAAAAAAACAATCCATTATAATTCAAGATTTTCATCCTTTTAAATTTAGATTTCGTCAAGCTTTTATTGCATCCGGTTTGCCATATGAATTTTTTCGTAATGGTATAACATATTCAATTAAAAAAGTTCGTTTTATATTTCTAAAGGCTAATAAAGAAACAATAGAATTATATTTAAAAGTTTTGAAATATAAAAATGATATGTTAAAACTAAAAAAATATGGTTTTTTAACTGTGAAAAGCATAAATACATTTATGAGAAAGTCAGTAGAAAATCATAAGAAAATATTAAACGCTATAAAAACCTATGAACGGGAAAAGATTGAAAGCAGAAAGAAAAGTGAACAAAAACGTTCTAAAGAAGTCAAACAGGAAATGAAAAACGTTGGTAAAAGTTTTTTAGGTATTAATATCAATGTTATGGGTGCTTTCCTTTCAAATACACCTTTTGCAATATATGAATTTGGATTATCATATATTAAATTTAATTCCGCTCAATACAAAAAATTTAACTTCGGATTAATCATGGAGATAAATTTTAGTTTGATCGACTGCGCTGATAAAGATTATTTTAAAAAATTTACTCAATACTATTTAGTACTAAAACCACAATTTCTAATTACAATTTGGGGTTTTGGCCCTTCATACAGAATGTTTATGACTGCGGGACCGATTTTAAAATTCCGGTTAAATACATACGAAGAATACCATGAAAAAGATGGAACTGGAATTTTTAATAATTTTAAAACTTTAATATTAGGCGCAACTTTTAAATTGGGATATATGGGGGTTTCTGAAAGAGGATATATTTTTGCATTCTTTTTTACAACAAATATTTCACAAAGCCATTTTAAAATAAATAATGAGGAGAATAATATTTTTGCATTTGGAGTATATATTAATTTTTTAATAAAAATATATTAGGAGAATAAACCGTGAAAAATATAAGTAAAATTTGCATTATTTTTATATATTTGTTTATTAATTATTTCACTTTATCAAACATGAATATCTTTGCCGGGCAAAGTGAGGAAAAGACGGAAATTGCGAGAACGGAAAAAAAGCAGGAATTTCTCGTTAAGGTAACGAAAAAGGATAAGATGGATACACCTTTCTATAGAACAGGGTTTTCAACAACGGGAATAAAATTTAAATATTTTAATTTCGGACATTTTCCAAAAATAGAAATAGAAATAGAAAGGATTATTATTTAATTTTAGTGGTTTTCGTGGTTTAAATATTAATGATAAATATTTAGTTTTTCAAATAAACCACCAAA
>CALGPD010000394.1 GCA_937960625.1 uncultured Spirochaetia bacterium
TATTGCAAACTTATGCGCTGAAATTACCGCTCCCGGGCAATAAGGACACGTTGGGGTTACAAATACTTTAAGCGTAACCTTATCACCGATGTCTTTTAAATTCCCCGGAACCTGATTTGAGCTGCCTCCTTCTTTATTTGAAACGTGTTTAATTGTTTCGAGTAATGAAGTAAACTCATATCCTGAAGGAATTCCATAAAACCTTACTCCGTAATCTTTATCCGCTCCCGTTACCGCGATTGCGGGTATTTTATCAATGCCGAGTGCGTCAGCTTTATCTTTATCGTTTTGAAAATCATATACGTTTAAGTTTATTTTATCAGACACTCCTGATAATTCTTTAACTAGTTCATGAGTTTCTTTGCAGTACTGGCACTCCATTTCCTGTGTAAACATTGTTAAGTTAACCGCAGCGGGTAAATCTTTTAACATTTCCGAAACCTGTTCTTTTATCTTTTCATTTAATACCGGCATCTTTTTACCTCCGTCATATTATTTAATTATCTGTATATATAATAATTCATATATTCAAGAAATACAAGTAAGTTTTTGTTCTTTTGAAAAAACTTTGATTTTTATTGATTTCAGGAACATTCTGCCTAATGTGGGGATTTACTAAGTATATTCGTTGTCTTTATAAGTAAAATTATACAAACTTTCAATCTAATGCACAGAATCCATTAATGAGATACAATAAAAAACGGACAGGGGGAATATATCCTCTGTCCGTTAATTTTATTTACATTGTTCGTTTTACTTTCGTTGTCCTAATTGAGCATCAAGTTGAAACAATGGCCCCGGGCTGCCTTGAATCATTTTTAGTTTCTGCAGAATACCGGCCATTGTTGCTTCTTCTTCAACCTGCTCATCAACATACCATTGAAGAAAACTTACGCTTGCATGGTCATTTTCTTTTAAAGCGATGTCCATCAAATCGTTGATACGTTTGGTAACGAGCTGCTCGTGTTCATATGACATTTGAAAAACCTGCTCCGGTGATTTAAAACTGGATTCAGGTTTATCCATTTGTTCCATAATGGCGCGAGCGCCTCTGTCATTTAAATACTCAATGAATTTAAATGCATGTTCGCGTTCTTCTTCTTCCTGTTTAAAGAAGAAATTAGCAAAGCCGTCTAAGTTCTGTTCTTTAAAATACGTTGCCATTGATAAGTACAAATATCCGGAAAATAACTCCCATTTTATCTGTTCGTTAATTGCTTGTTCAAGTTTTTTTGAAATCATTTGATCCTCCATTTTTAAGCTGTAGTGTGTTAATTACTTAACATTACTATGTATAATAAAACAAATTTAGTTAATAGTAAAATTTGAATGTAATTTTTTAAGTAAAAAAAGTAAAGATAAAGTGTTTTCAGTAATTCATTTTTGGATTATTAAAATTATAAATTTTTTGCGCTCTTTCCCTGACAGGAAAACTCTTTGCGCTCATTGAGATTTTAGCAAGTTCCTGAACGCTGAATTTCTTTTCACCGTGAAGAAAAGCGTTGATATCAAGATCTTTATATGTTGCATTTATAGAAAGGTCAACGAGTTCAGCTGTAGAAAAATTTTGCAATCCTGAATAAAAAGCTTTTTGAGCTATTTCCTTATCTTTTGATGAGAGCGCAAGTTTTGCAAGCTGTGACGGGGTAAACCCTTTTATCCCTGCTTCATAAGCGCTTTGCCGTACTTTCCCGTTGTTTGTAAAAAGACAAATATGGAAAAGCTCAGAACTACTGAACTTATTAATTGTTGAATAAAAAGCCGTTGCAGCTATTTCATTCTGTAAAGTGAATTTTATTATATGTGCAAGTGAGCCTGTGTTTATTTCATTTTTAAACTTATCTATAAAATTTTTTATTTCCCCTGGATTATATGTTTCAACGAATTTATCAGCAATTTTTGTATCATCAAAATTTCGTTTCACCCATTCAAATGTTGTATCTCTTGAGTTAAATAAAGACTGTATTAAATGTTCACTGTTTTTTATCATAGCCATGGATAATTCAAATGGCTTTGAAATAACTTTGAAATCTGAAACAGGATTATTTTCCCACCAATTGTATTCTGCTTTTACAACGTAATCATCAGGCAGATTATAGAAATCCGATAATCCGCTGTGAGATTGTAAATTATCTTTGTGAAAAATTTTTCCATTTTTATTAATATTCCAGGAAAAAGCCGGTGAACACATAATTGCCTCCAAAATTATATTCTACTTTTATTATACAATTTCAATTTTACATTTTTCAAGTAATATGAGTTTTTTTTAATATTTATAGGAATTTTTATCGATAATAAAAATGAGTTTAAAAATAAAATGATTAAAATTTCTTTACTTTTTGATAAATTAATATTTGAATTAAAGTATGGATATTTTATGTTCATTTTTTTAATATAAGTTAAAACTGAGAATAAATGTCTGAGCAAGTCCAAAAAAAATATAAGATAATATTTGCAGACCCGCAGGAAAGTATTTTAACTGTATTCAAAATATTCGAAAACGAATTAAATGAATTGGAAAATGGAAATTTTGACTGCGATTTTACAACAAGCGGGCAGGAAGTTCTTGAAAAATTAAAAACCGGTGAATATGATCTTGCTATTATTGACTATTATTTATCTGACATTGACGGTTTGTCTATACTTGAAGAATTAGCAATTTCGGATGTAAGAGTTCCGGTAATTTTTCAAACGGTTAGAGGAAATGAAGAAGTTGCAATTCATGCATTCCGGCTAGGTTTAAAAGATTATTTTATTAAATCACATTTATCATTTGAAGAGCTTTATTCTGCAATAATGAACGCGTTAAACAACGAAAATGAACTCGCTGCTTTAACTCCCGTTGCAGAGATTCCGTCATTGAACTTTTTAACTCATCATCTTGAAGCTGTATTAAAAGGTTATCAGCAGGAAATGAATGAGAAAGATCTTGTTCCCGGGCAGGAATATATTTTTGCTTTCATGGCAATTAAAGTCCTTCACGATAAAGACCTTGAGAAAAAGTTGTCTTACGATGAAATTAAATCAATCTACAGAAATA
>CALGPD010000395.1 GCA_937960625.1 uncultured Spirochaetia bacterium
CGTTGTTAATCATACAACGTTTTAATGCTTTCAATTAAACCCGTTGTCGAATACCCCTGTTTTAAAGGAATAATTTTAATTTCCGCTTGGATTTTGTTTAGTATTTCGGTTTCGGGTAAATCTTCTATTTTATAATCGCCGCCTTTAACGTGTATATCGGGTTTGATTATTTTTATTAATTCAACAGGAGTTTGTTGAGGGAAAATAATTACATAGTCAACAAAACGCAAATTTGATAAAATCAAAGCCCTGTCATTTTCGTTGTTTATCGGCCTTTTTTGGCCTTTAAGTTTTTTTACCGATGTATCGCTGTTTAAGCCAATAATTAATATATCGCCGAGATTTTTAGCTTTTTGCAGATATTCAATATGGCCTGAGTGCAGTATGTCAAAGCAGCCGTTGGTAAAAACCGTTGTTGAATATTCGGGCAGGTATATATCCTTAGCCTGATCAAAACGGAATATCCGTTTCACTGTTCTTCCTTTTTCTTAAAAAGGGCTTTCACCCATTCCCAAAATTGTTTCAGCCAAAGGAGTAATTTTTTTAAGCCTTTTGCGGTGAGGCGTTCTCTAATTAAAACGCTTTTTTCAAGTTCTTTGGGAGTAAAATCTTTTCTAGTAAGATTTTCTTCCATTTCGACTTCAAACTTCTCAAGTTTTGACGTTGCATCTATTACATGACAATCAATTTCATTCCAGCCGAGTTCTTTTGCCGCAGTATATCGTCGATATCCGGCGAGCAATTCAAAGTCACCTGAGATGGTAATAGGATTTAATAACCCGAATTTAGTCATTGATTCCATTAAAGGAGCAATATCACCGATTTCTTCTCTTACCCTGTCATGAATAATAATCTGGTCTAACCTGATTTTCATTTTCTTACTCCGGATAATTATTGTTTAAACAAATATAAAATTAACTGGACAATAAAAAGGACTGCCCGAAAAACCGGCAGCCCTGATTAAAAATACAATAAATTTAAAATTTCAGCATTTTAAGGCTTTTCTTTGCTTCTCTTTTTACAATATTGAGAAATCCTTTTTGAGTAACAGCTAATAAACTAACAAATGCTCTTCTATGTCCTAACTGCCCTAATGCTTTAATCAGCAATAACGCAAGCAAGTTTCTTGTAATAGGGCATTTATCAAGTTTTGCAGTCAAAGACTGTACTGCGCGTAATCTGATGTTTTCATCGCCTCTGGCAGCAACAACGCCTAATGATAAAGCTGCTTCTCCTTGTACCCTTTCTTCAGGGTGATACCGCATCAATCTTTGCAAAGGAGTAGATAATCTTTCAGCAGCGCCTTTAATACCCGCGAACTTTCTTGCCGCTCTTGCAGCAGCAGCAGCCCATTTCCAATTATGATGCGGACCTCTAGTCGGGTCAATAACATCAATAGATTGGTTCATAATCTGTATTAAAACGCCAATAGACTCTTTTCTTCTCATTCGCCCCATAGCTTGAATAGCCTTGATCTTATAATTAATGTCAGCATTTTGTAAAGCAGCTGCGTGGATTACATTTAAATCCTCGAGAGGTAAACTGCTTCCCGAACCGGACCGGTTCTGAGTATAAATAGATGAAGAACCTGCAATAATTACTACAATCAATGACAAAAATACTAATTTTCCAATTTTCATTTAAAACTCCTTAGCGATAGTCTAAATTAAATTCTGCTAAGTATTTAGCTAGCTTGATAACATTATAAAATATCCCTATTTTTTTGTCAATAAAAAATTCATTTTTAATTTCATCAAACAAGACATTTTAACATTATCATAAATATTATCGGAAAAACATTTATAAAATCCTTATTTTACTTAAAAAAAACCTAACATAAAATAATTTATTTAGCAGTTTTCCAATAATTTTTCACAATATGCACAAAAAACTTATCTACTCTATAATTATAAACAATAATTAAAATAAAACCATATTTTACTCTTAAAAAAATCTTTAGAAATATTTATTTTTAACATATTTTCCTTTACCACACCCGAATTTAGTTTTATTCTTGTGTCTGTGGAAATAATATTTGAAAATAAAAATATATTATTAATTATACTTTTCTCAGCAATAATTTTAATTCCCGTTATTGTTGCTCAGATTTATTTTAGCCGGAGCAAAAAAAACGTAATTAGTTTGATTTTAAAAATTCTATTCGTAGCACTATTAATATCCGCGTTTGCGGACCCGCAAATTTTATATTACAAAAACGAACAACGGATAAAAAAATTATACGTTTTTATTGATAATTCACTAAGCATGCATGATGCTTATAAGAACGGAAATATACTCTCCGCGGCTGAAAAAACAAAAAGCATTTTGAAAATAATAAACCACGGCTCAAAACTGCCGGTTAAAGTTTTTTATTCAACCAACAGTTCTTTTACGGATAAAAATCTTATAAATAAATACTACGCGTTTGAACCTGAGAACGCCTTAATAGAATGCAATAATAAGGAGGGAGGCAGCGCGGTAATAATATCGGATTTTAATAATGTCAAAATACCGGAAAACAATCTGCCTGCTATTCCCATATATTTACTGCCTGTTGGGCAGAATAACACCGAGGCTTTTATTAAAAAAGTGTTTTTTTCAAAGGGAATGGTGGAATTAACTGTTGTTAACAATTATTCTCCCGGTTCCGCGGTACTAAATATCTACTCAAACAATAAGCCTGTACTTACAAGAAGATTATTTTTAAAGGGAAAAGAAAACTTTTTTAAAATCAAACTGCCTGATTACAAAATTAAATCCCGAGTACTTAAAGCAGCAATTTTAAAAATCAAATCAGACAAAAACGCGAAAAACAACGAATATTACTTCAAAGCTAAAAAAAAGAAAAAAGAAAAAATATACTGCCTGTTTTCAAGGCCGTCCTTTGATACCAAATTCCTATTCAGGTTTTTACAAGCAACGGAAAAATATAACATAGAAAAAATAATTCCAAAATCGGGGCAAAAAGTAAAATTTAATTATAATAAAAATTATAAAGCGGTATTTGTAGGAGACCTGTGGAATGAAAATATTAAATCATTGCTCGCGTTAAACACATACGTTGCTAATGGCGGAACGTTAATATATCTACATAAAAACTCAAATCTTGAAAATGAAGTTTTTAACAGTTTAAAAACCATGCTTCCTTTCAAGATTACGGACTCATATTTTGAAGAAAATATTAAATCTATTTTTAAGCCAACAAAATACGGTATGAATTTTAATTTTATTAATTTTAAAGACAAATCCAGAGCAGCGGAAATTTGGAAAAATTTTTCAAACCTAAACCCTGTTAAAGGGAAAATTAATATTATAAAAAACGCAAAGGTATTGTTAAAATATGGAGATAAACCCGTTTTATTAATATCAAAATACGGAAAAGGAACTGTGTATACGGTTTTATTTCAAGGAATCTGGAAAATGGATTTTTTATCTTTGGGGTATGGAATTAAGACTTACTTTTTAAACATTTTCTACAACGGATTAATTGAAAGTATTACAAAAGCAAGGGGAAAAATAATATATATTCCTGAACCCGTAATCAAATCCGGAGAAAAAATTAAAATAATTGCAAGCCCTGGGCAGGAAAAAAATCTTCTAGGCAAAGGAAAAGTCATTTTACATAAAAATAAAAATACTGTTAAAAATATTATTTTTAAAAAATTATCCGGAATTGTGCAGGCGGATTTTACCCTTCTTGAACCCGGTGAATATAAAATAATATTAAAAAGAACGAATAGAGTTATTGGCAAAGTTTATGTTAATTATCCTAAAAAAGAACTAAATTATAAAAACAGTACTAATAAAAATTTATTGAATATTTCTAAAAACAAACAAATCAAGTTAATTCAGGAAAAAGAACTAATCAAAACGTTAAACTCAATGAAAAAAACGGTTGTAACTAAACGCGTAAAACACATCTTTGCTTTACGGTCTTTATTATTAATCGCGGGCCTAATTTTATTATTGATACTAGCAGCGTGGTATTTCCGCACTGAATAATTTAAGTTTTATTATTTTTCCTGTTTAGTTGCAAGTAAATCTTGACAACTAAACCAAGCGTGTTTTATATTATGGTAGCAGTGTTGTAAAAGCTGTTGCTTATGATGGAGGAAATATGTTAGCTTTTTTAGGCGGGCTCGGGCCCTGGGAAATTGTTCTCATTGTAGTTATTGCGCTATTGGTATTCGGAGCTAAAAAGCTTCCTGAACTCGGAAGGTCTGTAGGTAAAGGAATCAAAGAGTTTAAAAAAGGAATCAATGATATTGAAAATGATATAGAATATGCAGATGAAAACAAAAATGACCCTTATAAAGAAATAAATCAAAAATTGAAGAATGAAGAAGAACAAAACCGCAAAAACAGCCAAAAAGAAGCGTAATAACGAAACCCCTGTAGAGATGACTGTAGTAGGCCATCTTGAAGAATTACGCCGCAGGCTGATATATATTATTATCGCAGTCGTTTTAGGAAGTATTATTTCATTTATTTTTATAAAGAAAATAATATTTTTCTTGAGAGAACCAATAAGCGGTTTAAATTTAAAACTATATTATTTTAAACCGTATGAAAAGCTGACAACGTATTTTAAAATCGCATTATTTTCAAGCCTTGTGGGTTTAATGCCGTTTGTAGTTTATCAAATCAGCGCTTTTATTATCCCGGCGTTGTATAAAAAAGAAAGACGGATATTTTATATCTCAATTTTTTTCATAGTTATTTTATTTTGCACAGGCGCGTATTTTTGCTATAAGATTATCGCTCCGATTTCGTTTAAGTTTTTCGTTGATTTTATGAGCGGAGACGGTGTTATTCCGTTATGGGGCATCAAAGATTATTTTTCGTTATTATCACTTCTCGTTTTCTTTACTGGAATTATATTTCAACTTCCTTTAATAATGATGTTATTAGCGCGCATCGGGATAGTATCCGGTAAAATGCTTGCAAAATTCAGGAAGCACGCTTTATTGTTAATTTTCATAGTAGCAGCAATAGTTACACCACCGGATGTAATATCTCAATTATTTCTAGGAATTCCCACTTATCTTTTATATGAACTTTCTATTCACCTTGCCAGAATCGCGGGCAAAAGGCGCAAAAAGTCATTAGAACGAAGGGAAAAAGAGTTTGAAGATAAAAATTATACGGATAACAGATGGCACAATGTGTTTATATGGCAAATGTTTATCACTTGAAACTAAA
>CALGPD010000396.1 GCA_937960625.1 uncultured Spirochaetia bacterium
GATTACCTTATGCTTTTTTTATATAAAGGGGATATTATCATGGTAACAAATGAAATAAGTCAGGACATTGATAGATTAATTGAACTCCAGCAAGTTTATAAACAAGTTTTCCAGTTAGAAAAACGCAAAAAAGAGCTTGGAATAGACCCGGAGCAAATTAAAGAAATGTTCGCTTCTATTGAAGAAGATATCGATTCACTTAATGAAGATATTGAATCCATATCTTCTGAAATTAGTACAAATAATGTTGAAATTGATACCTTAAAGGATGAAATTCTTAAAATAAGAGAAAAGCAAAAAATCGTTCAATCTCCAAAAGAATTTGCGTATCTTGACAAGCAGGAAAAACAAAAAAAAGAAGAAATAAAAGAAATTGAAGGCGCTAATAAAAGTATAATCAGTGAAAAGCAGGAATTGGAAAAGGAACTTGAAGAGAAAAAAGCCGCGTATGAAGAAAAGAAACAAGAAATTCAGGACAGACAGGAAAATGCAAAATCAGAAATAGAAAAAATTGACAGTAAACTGCAATCAATTGTTGAAGCAAAAGAAAAGCTTACACAAAACATTTCCGTTTCAGTTTTAAGAGATTTTGAAAGAATTGCTAACGGAAAAGAAGGTATCGGAATTGTTCCGGTTGAAGGTAATTTATGTTCTGGTTGTAATATTTCATTACCACCAAGAATGATTAGCAGGGTGCGAAGAAAAAATGAAATTATTCACTGCATGAATTGTGCAAGAATATTATACTGGCAATAAAATTTTTTTAACGCTTAATATAAATAATTAATATAAAAATACTAATTTTTAAAAAATTACTTGATTATAAGTATAAGCGTATTATTATAAATTAATACTAAAAGGCTATCGGAAATAAAATGTTTATTGATGTAAATTATGAGCAAGGAATTCCAATAATTAAAATCTCCGGTGAACTGGACATGTATGACAGCACAAAAATGGAAGAAGTTTTTAATTCCATTGATGTAAACTCTCATGTCGGGATTGACTGTGGTGAAATATCTTTTGTGGATTCAACTATAATAGGAATTTTTGTGCGTTATTCTTTATCAAAAGGAACGAATAATAAATCCGTTGCTTTAATAAATATAAAGCCTTTCTTTACACAATTATTAGAACTTGCAAAATTGAAAAAGCTATTTGAAATCTATTCAACTGTAGAAAACTTTATTACTGATTTTAAAGCAAAGTAATTTTACATTACCGGATAATCAGTTGTATACACCCTATTAATAATCCTAAAATAGCGCCAAAAACGTTTATCCATTTTAACTGATCTTTAATAATTTTCAAGATTATATCTTCTACTTCTTCAAGAGGAAAGGAATCTATACGCGTCCTTACTAATCCCTCAAGGTCAAGAGATTCAAGTACGACGGGTAATTCCCGGTCTATTAAAAACACAACGTAATGCATTAAACGTTTTGATAAATTTAGAACTGTTGTTTTTTTAACGTTTAATAAATCCTGGAGGGAACCTATTTTTTTATTAAAAATAAAATCATCCAACCGGTTTTTTAAGAAACCCATGATTTGGTCTAAACCCTGTTCACTTGAAAGATAATAAATAATATTTTGCATTACTTTTTGTTTTATTGCATTTTTTTCTTCATCATCTATAAAAGAAGAAAGTTTTTTCTTTTCAAGGTCAAAACCCGATGTTACTTCTTTTAGAAATATCTGAATTCTTCCAGGATCTTTAATAACGTCTTCAAAAATACTTCTGAAAAATAAAAGCAGCTTTTTCAATGGTATGCCTGAGTCAGATGTTAATTCTGACATTTGTTTATCCAGGAAGTGGCCTAAAAATAAATCAACTTTATCTTCAAGGTATTCCATAAAAACCGAATCAAACCGCATTTCTGAGATTTCTCCGCTTAAACGGTCGATAAAATAAGGAATTTTATCAGCAATTTTGTTTTCTACACCGAGCAATTCAACAACCACACTCTGTAGAATGTTTAAACTATTCATATAGTCTTTCAATACTTGAACTATTTTTTCCTGAATAATTCCTTTAACTCTAGGGTCATCAAGCCATGTTGATACATTTACCATTAAAGCGGGAAGCCGGTTCTTAATATATCTTGAAATAATATTTACCATGCTCTCAGGAACAACTTCCCTTACAGCCTGGTCTGACTTAAATATTTCATTAAAAAAATCTTCAACAATTACAAATATTCTATCCTGCAACCCCTGTTTTTGTAGTGTATCGCTTGTTATTTTTGCTATAGAACTTTGAATAACATCCGTTCCTATAATATCATCAACACTTTTATCTAAAAATACATCGAGTATTTTATCGAGTAATGTGCGTAAAATATCCTGATTTTTTGGGTTGTTAAAAATTCCTGATATAAGAGACTTGGCTTTTGTGAAAATCATTTCATAATAATGGCCAAAATCTTTTCTAAATGCTTTTTTTAAAAGCCCTGCAATAGTATCAAAATTGTAATCTAAAACCGAGTAAATACGTTTTCTTAACCATAAAACTATACCACCCTGCATTTCCTTGCTCTTAATGGAATTTCTTAACGTTTCGGCATTCAATAATTTATCACTTACTATCTGTCCGATACCCTGAGAAACTTTCTTCCGCTGTTTTGGTATTATACCCGGTGTAAATGGAACGCGTATTTTTGCAATCCTATATGCCTTATACGGTTTAAACAACATTTTAACTGCAATGGCATTTGTTACATATCCGATAACCGCTCCTAATAGAGGAGGAAGAATCAGCCGCCAATCTATATTTTTTAAAAACGCAAGTATTGTTTCCACGAGAATAATTTTATAATAAAACGGAGAAAAAGCAAGCTAATTAAATTGGTATAAAATTTTATATGCAAAATCAAAATCTTACCAAAATGGAAACTTGTTTTTCAAAAACAGTTTTTATTTACTAAACAAGCCGACATAAGTATGATTATAATATTTAAATAAAATGAAGGAAAAATTTGTTTAGCTTTGCTTCGATGTTTAAGTATTTATTGTTTCTAGAGTCAAATAAATTTTTTCTAGCTAACAAGTTAAATAAAATAACTACTTGAAAAGTTAATGCTTGATTAAAGCTTTTAAGGTTATAAAATTAAAAAAGGCCGTTAAAAACGGCCCTTAAATTTAAGATTAGCGAGACAGGGATTCGAACCCCGGACAACACGGATATGAGCCGTGTGCTCTAACCAACTGAGCTATCTCGCCATATTAAGAAGGCAAAACTCCGGCACTATAATGAACCGGAGTTTTAATAAACTATTAGTGCAGATTACTTTCCAGCACCTTTCATTTTTGAAGTAACTTTTTCAAGATTTTTTTCAAAGAATTTTTTGATTTCTTCCATGTTTGATTTAACGAAATCAGCATCAATTTTTCCGCTTTTTAGAGCTTCAAAGTTCTTTTTAGCGATTGCTACTAAATCTTCAAAAGATTCTTTTAACATGTCCATGATTGGAAAGTCACCCATGAATTTTTTCATTTCATCTTGAGCTTTTTTAATCCATTCTTCCATGTTTTTCTTAAAATCGTCACCCATTTTGGTGAATTGTGCGATAATGTCTGATACTTCTGCCATAGCAAAATCCCCTTTTTTAAAAATTTTTTATTAATTAAAAAGGAGGAACTTAAAAAAGTCCCTCCCTATCTTAGCGGAGGCAGGACTTGAACCTGCGAACTTTGGGTTATGAGCCCAACGAGATAACCAACTTCTCCACTCCGCGGTGTTTTTTTAATATATTGAAATTTCCCTACAAAGACAAATTTTATTTACATTAATAAAATAAATTCATTTAATCGTAACCAACAAAACGTGTAATATTTTTATTAAAATATCCTATATCCACACCGGGAAATCTTTCATTTAGCATTTCAAACATTGCTCTAATTCCAATAACAGCACCTGAACCCCGACCAACCTCTCTAATATAATAATCCGGGTCAATACATAGGTTTTTGAAATGAATAAAATTTACTCCAGTGTTTTCAATCAACTCACATAAAGCATTATATTCTTCCTCTGTGTCAGTTACACCGGGAAAAATTAAATAATTAATCATAGTAAACAATCCGGATTGCCTTGATATCTTAATACTTTTTACAACATCCTTAAAATAATAACCCTGAGGATGGAAATATGCAGAATAAATTTCAGGTAATACGCTGTTCATGCTTATTCTTATACTGTCAAGACCGGCTTTTATCAGTTTTTCAACTTTTTCCGGCAAACTTCCGTTTGTATTTAAATTTATGCTTCCCTTTTTCGTTTGTTTTCTAATTTCAATAATACAAGCCTCAATTAACTTCCACTCGGTTAAAGGCTCTCCCTCACAGCCCTGGCCGAAAGATACCATTGCCTCGGGCGCGTTCTCAAGATGAGGGACTGCAAGTTCCACAATTTCATCAATCGAGGGCTTAAAATCAATTCGTTCGTGTGACGCGCATGTGCCCGGTATTTTTTGTAATGACAAGCAGCCAAGGCAGCCGGAATTGCATTTATTTGCAACGGGTAAAGGCGCTTCCCAGCGGTTTAAAAACAAATTCTTTGCCGCGAAACAATGATATTCCGTAGCACAACGGGTTAAATGATTCATTAATCTGTTTCCGGAAATTTTTTTGTGAAATTTTTCAACCTCGGGGACTAATTCCCTGTCATCATAGTTTTCAGGGTCCCATTTATAGTTTTCTTCCACCCTGAAAGCACAGGCATAGAAATTTTCATCATTATCCATACCAACCGCGGTGTAAGACCATAGAGGCAATATATCGGTTTTATCAGAATAATCCGCTGCGGGTAGATACGTTCTTGCATACCCTGGAGGCATGAAACCGGAAACGGCAAAAACCTCTATTTCTTCTCCATCCATATCAAAAGAATCCACAACAACGTATTCATCCTCATAAGGGTCATAACCAACGGGTTTAACTCCGGGAAGATAGAATAACCGGCTGTTATAAGGTAGAGTAATCAATTCATCAGGCGCAGGTGTTAGATATTCATCAAAACTCATTGCGCTCATCAAATAATAGGGATGGTCATAAATATTCCCTTCACTATCCGCAAAGAGCATGCGGGGAATATTATGATCATTTAGAAAATATTTTTTCCCGCGTTTCTTGCTATTCTTTTTTTTTCCGGGATTTTTATTCTCGTTGATTGATTTTTTGCTGTTTTCCTGCATAAAGTAAATATACTAAAA
>CALGPD010000397.1 GCA_937960625.1 uncultured Spirochaetia bacterium
GCACTAATCAGTACTGCTGGTTGGGGTTTTACTTCACTAAGACTTGCTGTACAAAGCGGGAATTTAAAATTAGTTAAATTACTCATTAAAAAAGGCGACTGGGTTAATGCACAAGTATCTTATGGAGATACTGTTTTGATGGCAGCAGCAGAGAGAAAAAATATAGAAATCGTTAAAGTGCTTTTAAAAAACGGTGCTAAAATTGAAATGAAAAATAATCGTGGAGAAACGGCTTTAATGAAAGCTGCATGTCATGGACAAGTAAATATAATGAAATTATTACTTAAGAAAGGATCAAAAATAAATAAAAAGGATTTTAATGGAAATACTGCCTTAATGAAAGCTTGTAGCGAGGAAGAGAAAGAATCAGTAAAATTTTTATTAAAAAACGGGGCAGATTTTAATTTAAAAAATTCCAAAGGCAAAACTGCATTGGATATTGCAAAAGAATATAGTAGGGATAAAGTTATTCCAATCTTAAAAGAAGTAGGAGCAAAGTAAAGTATTAAGGAGAACGTATGGATCTTAAAAATGCAGGTAATAGTCAAGAAACAAAAGGCGCTGATACATTGTTTGGAATTAGTTTAATATTAATTTCCGGATTCTTACTTATCAGACTTTTTACAGTAAAAATAGCTGAACGAGATTATGATCATGGATCATCATTTCTACTGTTATTCAATTTAATCTTAATTGTATTAAACCTTTGTCTTTTCAATAAAAAACAACCAAAATTATTCAAGATTTTAATGATAACGGGTTTTGTAATGTCAAATTTTCTTTTAATTCTCCTTTACCCGATTCCTTTTAAGAATGAACAACGGATTGTAATACTCTTTCATATAAATATAAACGTTGGTTATATTTCAGCGTATAAATATCATTTAAAGAAAAATAAAAAAACTATGGAAAATTGAGGTTGAAGTCTAAAAGAAAAAATTTTATTAAAATATTAATTAAAAAAGGATGCTTATTAAAACGTCATGGGAGTAAACACGATATTTACTTTAATTCTAAAAAAATGGCTACACCTTAATTAAGTGAAACCGTGTTTATTATTAATGATTATTATTTTATAGTTATTAGGAAAAAATATTAATACAGGGGTTATTTAACACCGAATTTATGTTTAGCTGAAATAATTTCAGCTTTTTTCATTTCATCTTTTTTTTCGCTAAACTCGTCTAGTGATATAGGGCGCATGCTTAAAGAAAAAGCAACGGCTTTTTCAACTTCGCTCATGTCTTTGATTTCTTTTGCAAGTAAATCTTCTTTCTTTTTCTCGTTGCTTAAAACGTCTTCCATTAAAGCGTATTTTTTATTTAAAAACCTTTCACGTCTTTTAACAAGGCCTTGACGGAAATTCTTTTTATTTTCTTTTCTTCTATCTGCTGATTTTTTGCTCACAGCAAACTCCTCTTGTTTGTAATTGTTGGTATTATAACTTAATAAAAACACAGACAAATTTAAAATTTTTTTAATAATATTTTTATAAATCATTTAAAAAGTATAAATAAGGATAATTTTTTATTTATTATAATACCGCTGTTTAACTTTTTTCACACTGTTTATGCATTCTATTCCTGATACATTCTTAGCCGCTCCAAAATTTCCCTCATCTGTCAATTTCATAAGGTTTGCCTCAACAACGAATAATGAATGCGAAAACGCGTAGTTGCTTTTATTTAAATCGGGAATTCCGGGATTAGATTTATATTTTTCTTTAACTTTTAATTTACCATTACTTAAATATTCAATCAAATTGCAAAGAATATAAGCAAAATCGGATTTGGAAATATATTTAAGCCGCATAAACTTATGCTTATTATAAATTTTCGTCTTTCTCATTAGAGCATACGCGTCATCCGCTATTTGCGCGGAAGGACTTTTCGTCATGATTATCGAGCGTATTGGAATAAGCCCGGTTATTATTTTTGCAACGTCATCATATGTCAAAATATCTTTTTTTACAAACCTTGCAAGTTTTGCGTTTTCATAATTTATCCCGCTTCTAAGAAGCTTTTTTATATCTAAAACCATACTTTTAGAATTCGACAAATAATTACCCTTAGCCCCGTTATCAATGCTTTTCTGATATTGTGTTTCAGCTTGAGAATAATTTTTTAAACGGTAATAAGCAACGCCTTTATAGTAATGAAGTTCATACGGATCTTTAAGTTTATTTATTCCTCTATCTGCCCATATTAAAGCTGATTTATATTGCCGGCGTAAAATATATAAACGAACAACGAATATATACGGTGTCCTTAACCGCGGATTAAGCCTAATAGCATCTCTTAGAGAATTTAATGCTTGAGGAACTCTTTTTAATTTATAATTAATATAACCCTGATATAAATTTATTCTTGCAAGTTTACGCTCATCATCGTGATAACCGGCTTTAGCAAACTCAAAATGATTATACGCTTTTTGTAGTTTCGTACGGTTTAAGGTTTTTGAATCAACTATTTCTTTGCCGAGCTTATATTGTTCAGCGGCTTGCAATCTATCTTCTTTGGTTGCGCCTTTTGGCCCGCAAGAAACAGTTAAAATAATAAATGACAATAGCAAAGGTATTATTTTTTTCATACTCTGCCCCCTTGATTAATAAATTATATATTTGTATTTATATTAAATAAAGTAATTTACATCTCAAATTGTAAATTATATAGTTTTTTATAAATTCCGTCCTGTTTAACAAGCTCATCATGTGTCCCCTGCTGAACAATGTCCGCATTATCAAGAACGAATATTCTGTCTGCATTGGAAATTGTTGACAATCTGTGAGATATTATAAACGTTGTCTGATTTTTAATTATTTTACCCAACGCATCTTGAATTAATTTTTCAGCTTCACTGTCAAGTGAACTCGTTGCCTCATCAAGAATAAGTATAGCGGGTTTTTTAATAATTGCGCGGGCTAAAGTTAAACGCTGTGCCTGGCCGCCTGAGAGTTTAACTCCCCTGTTGCCCACAAACGTATTAAAACCGTCAGGCAGCTTTTCAATAAACTCCATACAATTGGAAATCTCACACGCTTTAATAACCTCTTGCATATCAGCACCGGGTTTTGCGCATAATATGTTTTCAAGCAAAGTACCGGAAAAAACAATGCTTTCCTGAGTAACCATGCTAATATGCTGCCGTAAATGCGTTAACTCAACATTACTTGTATCATATCCGTCTATTAAAACTTTTCCTTTTGTAGGCAGCATTAATGCTGGGAGTAAACTAACAAGGGTAGATTTCCCCGCGCCGGAATAACCCATAATAGCAACCACGCTTCCTGCTTTTATATCTATATTTATATTTTTTAATACCTGAGTGTCACCGTAATTGAAAGTAACGTTCTCAAACTTTACGTTACCCTTAATTTCCTTGACAATTTCAGCTTTATCCAATTTAATTTGCTCTGTTTTCTGGTCCATTAAATCAAAAATTCTTATAAGTGATGCGGAGGTTTTTTTAATGTGAACAAAAGTTTCACTTATATTTTTTATGGGTAAAGAAAGCGTTGTCAATGCAACAACCAAAGCAGTTAATTCGCTTGTTTTTATATCGCCCTTTATAACGAGATAACCGCCAAACCCTAATAAAAATAAAACACCTAGACCGCCTATAAAATCAACTAACGGACGAGCAAGGTTTATATATTGAAGAAGTTTTTTACTTTGTTTGAGATAATTTTCATTTTCTTGGGAAAATTTATTAATCTCACTTTTTTCCATGGTGAATACTTTAATTATATCAATACCGTATATAGCTTGATGTAAAAATGAAGTAAGGTTAGCCAGCTTTTCGCGGATTACTTTTTCTATTTTTCTGACTTTATTGCTTAATAACTGAATTATTAAAATAAAAACAGGGGATAATAAAAATATTGCCAGAGTAAGTTTATAGTTTAAAAGGAACATTTTCGTTACTGCTAAAATTACTACGATAGGTTCTTTAATCAAGTTTAATATGCTCGTTGCTGTAAAATATTGAAGTTCGGAAATGTCGTTAGTAGCAACGGATATAATATTGCCAGGGCGTTCATTTTTATAAAAACTCACAGGAAGAAACATTAGTTTATTAAAAAGCTTTCCTCTTATTTTATATATAACGCGTTTGGATAAAAACTCCATTAAAAAACGTGATAAATAGGTAAATAAAAATATTAAAATAATTGCTGCAAGGCCAATGGAAACAGAAACTATAAGGTTCCGGTAATTTTTTTCTTCAAACGCTGATTTTACAATGTATTGTATAATAAAAATTGGAGAAATTGTTACAGCAGCAGCAAGCAGGCTTAATAATAAACCTAAAAACAAATTCAGTTTATATTCAAGAATATACTTAATATATCTTCTATATATCACGGGAACCTGCTTCCATGAGTATCGAGTATATTTGAAATAATACGCCTGAATAAAGGAACGGCGATAGTACTTCCGGTTGACTTATCCGGCGCCCTCATTGGTTTTCTCACTATAACAAAAACAACGTAAGTATTTCTCGGCCTTTTTATAAATCCCAGAAAAGATGTGTTCCGTAGCACCTGAGAATATCTTCCCCTTTTTTTATCATAAACCTGAGCAGTACCTGTTTTGCCAACAATATTAAGTTTACGGCCATTAACTGTGATATTAGCCCTATACCCTGTTCCGCCGCTGGCCATAACCTGTGAAAGTAGATACCATACCATATCATTGGATTTTTTACTGAATATTTTCCGTTTAACAATGGTATCAATTTTTTTTACAGATGAACCCGGATTTCTTATTTCACTGCCAGGTTTGCTTACATCGCCGCCTGGCTTTCTTATTGCAATTACGATGCGGGGTTTTAAAAGATAACCACCGTTTACCAAAGCACAAGCTGCAGTAGCAACCTGAATAGGAGTTACACCTATTTCCTGGCCAATTGCTACACTGGCACGAGCCTGATTTCTAAACAATTCGTATTTTCTAAAAAGTTTACTGTTTTCATAAGGCAAATCAATACCGGTTTTCTCCATAAACCCGAGTAGCTTTAAATAATTATAATAGGTTTTCTTTGGAATAGTCATTGCAGCTTCAATCATACCTACATTCGATGAAACTTTTACAACTCTGGGGAATTTAATTTTTCCGTATACTGCAACATCTCTTATTAATTTTCCGCCTTCAACTTGATAAAAACCTTTACAATCATATTCTTTCTTTAAGTCTACTAAATCAAGTTCTGCAAGTATTGCAATAATAAAAGCTTTGAAAGCCGAACCAATCTCATCACTTGACTGCACAGCAAGGTTTTTTGAAACTAAGTTATATTCTTTTCTTGAAAGATTTCTGAATTTATTCAAGTCATAATTGGGATAATTAGCCATAGCAACGATATTTCCGTTTTTAGCATTCATTATAACAACGCTTGCGCTTTCTGCCTGCTCCCTCATAACCGTTATAGCAATATCTCTTTCCACACTTTTCTGAATATCCCTGTCAATGGAAAGCACAATATTGTCGCCAATGATATTATACTTTTGACGTAAAATATTATCGAACTTAAACTCGATACCTTCAAGGCCTTTATCATTTCTTCCGGTAATGCCAATAATATGAGATGCAACGCTTTTATAAGGATACATCCTCTCATATTCTTTTAATAAGATTACACCTGGCATAGTATTTAAGAGTTTGCGCTGATTATATGTTAAAGTTATCTTACGTTTAAGATAAACCAATTTTGCCTTAAAATATTTTTCGATTATTGAAAGTATTTCTTCTTCACTTTTCAAAGTAATCCTTGATAAAGGTTTTAGAAAATCTTTTTGAAAAGTATTAATATTCCCTTTAATTTTTTGAGGACGGATAGCTATTGAGTATTTTTGTACACTTATTGCCATGCGGAATAAATTCCTATCAAAGATTATTCCTCTAAGCCTGGTAACGGGTAAAGGCCTTCTTCTTCTGATATCTTCAGGACGGCTTAACAGTGTAATATAAAATAGTCTTATGAAAATAATTAAGAATATTAAACCTATAAATCCGCTTACAATGAGTAAGCGTTTTCTATTTGAAAAGCCTTCAGGCATCGGCTGCTGTGGAGCATTTTGATTTTCGATTTTCAATTTAAAATCTCTTTCAATATTTTTTCGTTGTACTGAAAATTATCAACATTTGTCTCAAGATTAAACCTAATTTGCTTATGATTTTTAAATTTTATTAAAATATTTTCAATTTTTATGTTTCCCTTTAATAAGTCCAAATGAGAATCTTCTTCCCCTGTGTTATCGTGAATATGTACAACTTTAATCTTGTTGGAAAACTTTTCAATATAATCATCATATCCTGCTTTTGAAAAACAATTTACATGGCCGATATCAAAACACATATAAAGCTCTTTATACTTATCAAATAAGATATCGAATAATATACTATTCTTTTCATAAGTATTTTCAATTAAAGGAATAATATTATTTTTCACACACTTATTAATAATCCTATCAAATGATGGCTTTGACAACTTAAGCCAATTATTAAACCCTGCCTCTGGCATAAAAGGCATACACGTTGTATGAAAAACAAATTCACATACACCGAGTTTCTTTGCAATTTTTATTCCGCCTAATACCTTATTTAGTGAATATTCACGTATAAAATCATCCTTGCTGCCTAAATCTAAAGAATGAGAAGCAGAATGAATACAAACAATCCTTTCCCCGCATAATTTCTTTATCTTTTTTAAATGTTTGTTTGTATTTAGTTTATCCGTTGCATTGGCATCGAGCATTAATTCAATTAATATGTTGTTATTTAAAGTTTCAAGATTTTTATTTAAATTTTTATATCTAATGGTTTGTGAATACTTAATCATTCAAGTTCCCGGCCTGCTGCCTCTACTATCTCATTAAAATATACTGTATTTCCGGCCTCTGTCAAATATAAAAAGAACTCAACATTTCCTTTTGGCCCTGTTATTGGCGAATACGTTGCTGCTGTTACTTTCAAACTGCTATTCTCAGTAATAAATTCAAAAATTTTCTCTAACGCTTTAAGCCTATATATGTTTTCCTTTACAACGCCTTTAAATCCTGGAATATCTCGCCCGACTTCAAACTGAGGTTTCACAAGACAAATAATCTTTTTTTCATTCAATATATCAACAACGGGAAGTAAAACCGAAGTTAAAGAAATAAATGATACATCAATTACAACGAGTTCCGGCAAAGGGTCAAACATTTCACGTTTTAAATCTTTAGCGTTGGTTTGCTCCATAACTTTTACCCGTTCATGGGTTCTAAGTTTATAAGCAAGCTGATTGGTTCCCACATCAATACTGTAAACTAATTTAGCGCCGCGTTCAAGTAATACCTGTGTAAAACCGCCGGTGGAAGCTCCGATGTCTGCGCATATTTTTCCCTCAGGATTTATTTTAAATTCATCCAATGCTTTGATTAATTTTAATGCACCCCGTCCCACGTATTTCATTGACTTTTTCAATCTAATTTCGTTGGCTTCGTCTATTTTCATACCACATTTAGTGATAACTTTATTATTAACGAGTACATTCCCCGTCATAATTAGGGAGCGGGCTTTTTCCCTTGATTCAGTCAAGCCTTTTTCATATAAAATTACATCAAGCCTTTTTTTCATTGCTTTACCATTATTTGCAGGCGCATGATTTTGTTTGCCTTGCCCGTTACAGTTGAAAGTTCGGCGATTGCACCCTCAATTCTAGTTTCGCCCTCAGCAACGTCAAACTTATAAGGCATTCCGGTTAAAAACCTTTTTAATACTTTATTTTTTTCCATTCCTATTACGGAATTAATCGGCCCAGTCATTCCAATATCTGTAATGTATGCTGTCCCGCCGGGTAAAACTCTTTCATCTGCGGTTTGAACATGAGTATGCGTTCCAAATACTAATGCAGTTTTTCCATCCAGATGCCAGCCCATTGCTATTTTCTCGCTTGTAGCTTCAGCGTGAAAATCAACAATAATAATATCAACCTCATCTTTTAAATTCTTGATTTCTTTACTAACAACGCGGAAAGGACAATCCATAGGTTCCATAAAAATTCTACCTATTAAATTAATTACAGCGTATTTAACACCGTTTTTTTCTATAACAACCGAACCCCTGCCCGGAATACCAGGTGGAAAATTAATAGGCCTTATAATCCGCTCTTCCATATCAAGATAGTTTTTTATATCTTTTTGCCGCCAAACATGATTACCCGTTGTAATTACATCAACCCCTTGATTAAGAAAATTATCAGCAATTTCTGGAGTGATGCCAAAACCGCCGGCGGAATTTTCTGCATTAATGATAATAAGATCAGGTTCATATTGTTTTTTAATATTTTTTATATTATTAAGTATTGCAGTCCGTCCCGGCCTGCCTACAATATCACCTACAACGAGAACGTTCACACTTTGTTTCAATATATTGCCTTTAAGAATTAATATTTAAATGATAATAAATTGTGAAAGGGTATACAACGATATTTAAATCAAAAACCTACTTGCTAAAACGGTAAAAAGTTAAATTTTATAATTTATTTATTTGTTCAATAGATAGTCCTGTATACTTTGAAATAAACCTA
>CALGPD010000398.1 GCA_937960625.1 uncultured Spirochaetia bacterium
ACATATGTGTTAATTTTATAAAACAAAATTCTTGTATAAAAATGTAAATATAGATAAATTTTAGAAATATAATTAAGCAAGGAAAATTATAATATGAAAAGACTAAACAGAAGTTTTATTACTAAAATAAAAGACTTTTTCACATATACTATTCCGGATTTTTTCCATGGAAACAAAAAAGTAAATATTTTTATTCATATTCCGTTAATTTTGTTTTTAATCGTTTTATTTTTAAGTTCGGTTTTTTATATCAAATGGTATTATAATTGGCGAGGCCAACGCAAACAAGTTTTTACTCAACTCAAAGCATTTAAACATCACATCCTGCTTGAGACAGACAAAGATTACCGCAGGCGGTATGGAGATGTAGGAATTGGAACTAAACTTAAAAATTTCGGTTTTCCGTCAAAAATATATGACATTAATGATAGAGAAATCGGAGAATTCTCTGAAGAGAGGAGAATATACATAAGGCTTGACCAAATTTCCCCGATATTCATAAAAACATTAATTCTTACAGAAGATTCAAATTTCTATAATCATCACGGTGTAGATTACGTTGCCATGATAAGAGCTGCTTATAATACTGTAATACATTTTTCAAGACAGGGAGGAAGCGGATTAACACAGCAGCTATCCAAATTATTATTTACGCAAAGAGAGAAAAGTTTAAAGCGCAAAGTGTTTGAAATGTTTTGTGCCAAAGCAATTGAAAAAAATCACACTAAAGAAGAAATATTATTAATGTATGTGAACCTTATATATTTAGGCCATGGCGCTAACGGAGTTGAATATGCTTCAAAAATATATTTTGATAAGAAATCTAAAAATTTAACAATAGGCGAAGCATCGTTTTTATCAGGAATAATATTAAACCCGACTTATTTTTCACCGCTCAGGAATAAACGCGTTGCTAAATCAAGGCATCTTAGGGTATTACGTTTAATCTATAATAAAGCACCGAAATTACTAAACGGAAAAACTCCAAAACAAATACACAGAGAGTTCTGGAGCACTCACGTTTTCAACAGAAATACTGTTAAACCAAAATTCGTATTTAAAAGTAATTATGCTCCTTACATAATAGAAACGGTACGCAGAGAGCTTATTAAAAAACTAAGCGCGGAAGAATTATTAAGAGGCGGATATAAAATTTATACCACCATTGATATTGATTTACAGAAAGCAGCAATTGAAGAATTAAAAAGGGGTATAAATAAGTGGCGTAATGTTTTAAAACGTTATCCGAAATTTAAAAGAAACGGATTATATAAACATTTTGAGGGCGCTTTAATTTCTATTGACCCTAAAACTTCTCAGATTAAAACTCTGGTCGGAGGTTATAATTTTACATCAAAAAACCAACTAAATAGGGTTTATCAAGCTAAAAGACAGGTGGGTTCAGCGTTTAAACCAATTATATATTTATCCTCAATAGACCTTGAAGCAATGACCATGTATTCACTCGTAAATGACAGGCCGTTAAAAATGAGAGTGCGCGGGCCAACGGGAAGAATGCAGGATTGGGAAGTTAACAATGGAATGAAAAAATATATGCTGGATATCCCCCTTTATAAAGCATTAGAAATATCTTCAAATGTCGCGGCTGTAAGGGTAATAAGAAAAATTGGTATGAGAAGATTACAGGAAATTGTGACAAAAGCGTTGGGAATATCTTCTTCCGAAGCTGAAAGAAGGTTTCCGGATAAAGTCTGGTCATTAGCATTAGGCACCAGCGATATGTCGCCTTATGAAGTGGCTAGAGTTTACAGCGCGGTTGCTAATCACGGCAAGGCAGTTAAACCGTATTTAATAAGACGCGTTACAGATAGCTACGGCAACGTATTATTTAAAGTTAATACGGAAAATCATACAGACGGAGAATTAATAGTGCGTCATAAAGAGGCAATTTATATTATCCGGGAAATGATGAGACGCGTTGTTCGGGGCGAACACGGAACAGGGCGGGGAACTTTAAAATACTGTAATTTTGATTACGCAGGGAAAACAGGTTCCAGCCAAAGCCATAGAGACCAGTGGTTTGTAGGTTATACAAATGAATTGTGTACTGTTGTTTGGTTTGGACACGACCAAAACAAAAAATTGGTAGGTTCCATGTATGGAGGTACGGTTGCGGGCCCTGTATGGGGTAAATTCATGAAACGCGCGACAAATTATATTAATTTTACATCCATGAAAATCCCGGGCGGATTAAATTTAGTGAGATTAAAAGTGGATAAATACAACGGATTAGTCGCAAGGGATGATATGAAAAAAGGAGTTGAAACCGGAATTTTCATTTCAGGAACAGAACCCGGAGATTATTCAGACTGGAAAAAAGAAAGAAGAAAATGGAACTGGATAGATGAAAAAGACGTTTTAAAACTCGAAAAGCAAAAGCAGGAAGAAAATTCGAGTGGGAACGGTAATAGTAAGAAAAATAAAAATGAGCCAGATGAGATACGTTTTGAAAATGTTCCTGTTGATAAACCTAATGAAAACGAAAATTCTTCATTAAAAAAAGAAAACAAAAAAGATGCTGATAAGCTTAAATTTAACTAATATTATTCAATCTGTGTCAGTACATATTCCATGAGTAATTTTTTTTCAATAATACCCTCATTAACGAGGATTTCACCGAATTTTCTGCCCGGATTGTTTTTTTGAAAATCTAATGCCCAATCCAATTGTTCTTTAGTAATAACACCGTCATCCAACAGCATTTCACCAATTCTTTTTCTACCGGCTTCTGCCATAATATAACTCCCTGATTATAATACACTTTAAAATTATACTAATTTTTTCCATAATTTTACATATATAAAGATTTTTTTATGATTTTTATTCCAAAGTTAAATTTCAAAACTAAAGTGAAATCCGATTTATTTAAAGACAACAGTGACTAGAATAATTAAATATTACGCAAAAATTTTTTATCAAGTTCTTGTTTCGACATCTTTATTAATAGCGGCCTTCCATGCGGACACGTTAATTCATATCCGTTTGAAATTAATTTGTTCAATAAACCGGTAAAATGTTGTAAAGGCGGATTATCGCCTGATTTTATAGACATTCTGCATGATTGAATTTTTAATAATTCATCAAGCAATACGTTGCTATTATTAAAATCTTTGGAAACAATGAATTTATTCACAAGTTTTTGTACAACTTCAAGGTCATGGCCGTAAGTTTTTATCGCGGGAACGGTATTTACTATAAATTCATTATCACCGAATTCGCTGATTTCATACCCTAAATTATCAAATAAATCAAGATGTTCTATGATAACCGCACTTTCTGCCGGGGATAATTCAAACTTTAACGGAGTGAGCAAATGTTGTTTTTCCATTTGCTGTGTTTGTCCTAGAAATCTTGATTTCAGCTTTTCATAATTAATTCTTTCATGGGCAGCGTGATAATCAACAAGAAAAAAATCATCATTTTTTTGAATTGCTAAATAAGTATCAAATAAAATACCGAGTATTTTTTCGTTACCGCTTATAAAACTTGTATCATTTTTATAATTTTGAGTTTCGGGTATTTCTTCATGTTGGAATAATATTGTTTTCTGCTCAGGCGTTTCATCCTGAATATTATTTGCATTATTTTTTGTAAAAGAAAAACTTGAATCGTTGCTATAAAGTTCATTGCCTTGTTTAACATTGTTTCCTGTAGTAAAATCAGGCAGACCCTGTACGGGAAATCCCTGTTTAAATGATTCAGTTATGGAATTTTTTACCAGAGAAAAAATTACTCTTTCGTCAAAAAACTTAATCTCTTTTTTTGCCGGGTGGATATTTATATCAATTTTACCGGAATCAATCTCAATAAATATAAAACTAAAAGCGTGTTTATTTCCGGGCATTAATCCCTCATAAGCAGAAGAAATTGCGTAAAATAATGAAGGTATCACAACCGGACGCTTATTTACGTATATAATCTGGAAACTCCTGTTATGGTAATAAACCTGTGGAATACTTACATAACCCGTTATCTTTATATGCCCAAGCCTGTTATTTTTGATTTCCAGCAAATCTTTACCCCTGATATTTTCAGGAAAATAACTTTCTATTCTTTCTAATAAAGTTTGAGACGGCACATCAATTACAGGTTTGTCATTATTGTTTAGAGATACATTTATATTGTTAAACGGCAGAGTTTTTTTAATGAAAACATCTTTTATCGACCGGCTTTCCGCGCTAACCGATTTAGTAAATTTCTGCCTTGCAGGAACGTTAAAAAATAAATCCCGTACTTCAACTGTCGTTCCTTTTTTTCGAACAAAAGGTTTTATTGTATAATCATTTCCCGCCTCGGCATATAACTCTCCGCCGTGTTCCTGTTCTCCGTTAAAACTCGTTATTTTTAACCGCGCGACAGAAGCAATACTTGATAAAGCCTCTCCTCTGAATCCCATGGATTTGATTGAATAAATGTCGTCGAAACTATTTATTTTGCTTGTAAAGTGTTTTAAAGGGGCTTTTTCTAAATCTTGATAATAAATACCCATACCGTCATCAGAAACAGATATTAAATCAAGTCCACCCTTTTCAAATGAGGCTTTAATATTATTAGAATTGGCATCTAATGAATTATCAAGGAGTTCTCGAATCACTGCGGAAGGCCTATCTATTACTTCTCCTGCAGCAATTTTTTCATATACATTTTTTGCAAGGGGTTTTATTCTACCCATTTATATACTTAACCATAACACTAGCGTTTTTTCTGAAAACGTGTTTTATTTTTATTCTTCCGTTTTCGTCTAACTTTTGCACCCGGCCCGTCAATTAACCGGTCTAAGTCACCGTCCATTTTACTCCAGTTTTTTCCATAGTAACTATCGCTTTTAGGAACGCGTTTCTTTTTTCTTCGAAAAGAACTCGCGTTTGCAACCGGAGCAGAAAAAAAGGTTAATGTTATAAATAGCATAAACCATGTAAATAATTTAATAATTTTTTTCATAATTATCTCTATATATATTATCGGGGATTTACCTCGCAAAAGTAAAGTACAATTCTAATAATAATTAGAAAATCCGAATAAATCCAAACTCAAATTAACAGTTATTTAAAATAAGCTTTATTTTCTTGTATTTTTGCTCTTTCCCTTAATCTGGTTAAATATTTTTGAGTTAAAGCCGATTTACGGCGGCGGTAAATAATCATCCTGATATATTTTTTAACTCTTGAAAAAGGCATGCCCTTAATACGCTGCCTAAAACGTCTGGCATTTTTATATCTGTTATAAAATTTCTTCACATCGTAATTTGATACTTTTTGTATTTTTGGTTCGATGATTTTTTTCACAAAAGCTTTTACAATCATCATTTGTTTAACGGTTTGCATTATTCTTCTAGCCCGGATATTAATATTTCTCATATTCACCAGACGTCTTTTTCTGGCAAATTTTTCAATTAATACCTGATTTAAATAATGCTTTGAATAAGCTTCTCTTTTTTTCTTGTTATACCGCATTTTTTTGATAACACCAGGGTCGGCGCCGCCTAATACTTGCTGTAGTTCCAGATATGCATAATAATTCCGCACAAATTCGTTTGATGAAACTACTTTCTTCTTTTGATCTGAAAATTCAATTTTATAGACCCATGTTTTAGCAGCGTAAAAAGCTCCTCCGGTTAACAAAATCAATGCTATAACATATATCCCAATGGAATTTATTCTAGATTTCATATTTTTCTCCATTCAAAAATAATTTTTTATTAAATGTATTCTATAATAATTTTAAATCATTTTCTGATATAACATTTAACACCTGTAAGACAAAATTATATTAAAAAAAACGTAATGAAAAAAGCAGGAATTAAAAAAATTACAGGAATTGTTTTAATAAAGTTTATTAATTTCATTAATAAACTTTTCAACATACATTCCAATAGAAATAAACCCGAATATCTTGGAATTTTTAGGTAAATCAGGATCTAAAATCTTATTACTAGTATGTTTGATAATTGCAAGAAAATATTCAATCTTTGCTTCATCTGAAAAAGTAATATGGTCAACGAACTTTCTTAACTCGTTAATTGCTTCATATAATTTTCTGTATTGGGTTGAACTAAACTCTACCGGAACAGGGCCTAAATTTAAAGTTTTACCTGCTAATAAATATTTTTCAAACCTTATGTATTGAGTTATGTTTAAATGCCCGGCAAGTTCAACGAGAAATTTCAATTCGACCTCGAACTTTGCAAGGTCATCTAAAACGAGCTTTTCTTCATATCCGAAAAAATTCATGAGATAAATATTCCGCGTTTCATGCCCGATTACAATGCTTTTTGAATTTAAATTCCCATGAGTAACGCCAAAATAACACCCCAGCCATTTATTTCGCAGAAAATTAGAAGTAAAAAAATAAACCGGATTATAGATTTTAACTTCAAAAGTTTTTAACGCAATGTATTCATTTTGCGGAACTTGTCCTAAAAAATTAGCACATTCCGCCTTGAATTTTTCAATAAAACGGTTGTCAAAAACATAGTGTTGTTCAAGCTTAACTTTGCGCTTGATACTGCGTTTATGAATTCTTTGAAAGGATTTAATAATTTTCTTAACAATTTGAATATATTCATGCAATTGGTCATCAGTGCGCACAATCTTATAATAGTCATTAAACGTATATAAAATTTCTTCATTTTCAAATGCGTAAACAATAGCTCCCCAGTCATCAATATCGATATAATCAACAATCACAGGCCGGGAAAAATCCAAGAACGTCTCTGCTAACTCTATTGAACGTTTTTCCGTTGCTATATTTGCAGCCCGTCCAACGCGCAGTAAAGTACCCTGGCTCTTACGGAACTTAAAATCCATCAAAAGTACGCTGTATGTACAAGTACCATTCGCTTCTTCATCCAGTAATTTTAACGTTATATCTTTATAATCACCGAAAAATAATTTAATCATGCTTTTTAATTCTTGATGAATGCCGAATATCCCATATTTGTCGTCAATAAAATTAATAGACTGCTTTGACTGGTCCCAGGGAGCATAAACATTTTTAAATCCCTTTAAATTCATTGCGCGGTAAAAATCATCTGCGTGGTCATATATTCTCACCCTGAAATTTCTTTCAAGGTTTTTTAAAGTCTCGAAATGCAGTCTTCTATTGGATGTAGTTGTCAGCTGGCTTGAAATGTTTATGTTATTTATCCCCATACGGAATTTCAAATCATAAATTAAATACCGGATGTTTAATTCGGTTCTTACACCCACAATGAAAATACTTACGTTATAAACCTTCTCAATGCCAATAATGGTTTTTAATACTTTTTCAAGGTCGGAACTTACAAAATCACATTTACCGTTGGATACAACGAGATGGGTAGACAAATCACCTCTCTCACGGTGCTTTATCACGTTAATGGGTTCAACCCCTCTTGTACTCTCAATACAGTGCAATCCGTAAGTGGTCATACTCTCATCAGAATTTGGATCACCCAATTTATGAGATTCTATAATATTAATAACTTCAAGCTTTTTAGTTTTTTCCGAATATAAGGATTTAATAAACCTTGTTAATAAACCCTCTCTTCTTTCATTGCCAAGTAACCGCCTTGATTCTACAGGCCCAACATGCAACGCGCTGGGAAGAGAATCATCATGATGCAAGAAAGATATATAATCATTTTGAAGACGTTGTGTTATAAGAATATTCTTTTCCAAATCTTCCCCCAATCGTAAATAAATTATACTAAAATATTTTACCATTAATGTAGTAATAATTTTTAAAATAAAAAAAATATTGCAATTATTTAGTTTATACAGATTTTTAATGATATTTTTTTATCAAAAAGTGATTTTATATTTAATTCTTCAAGAATATACATAAAAAAACCGAAATTAAAGATAACTAAAAATTTACCGGATTAAGCATGAAATATTTTATACTATTATTCTTAATAATATCTTTACCTTTTAAAGCTTCCGCACGGGGAATTGCTGTTTTACCCTTTAGAGTTACTTCGTATTCTAAAACGCATAAAAAATTATCAAAAACCGTATCAAGTGTTATAACAACGCGCTTAGCTTATTCCACAAACATGAGAGTAATTAATCAAAGATATGTTTATAGAGCTATGAAAAGATATAGAGTAAACGGTAATGAACTAAATTCAAATACAACGGGAAAAATTGCCCGGTATCTAGGCGCAAGTTATATAATAACCGGAGAAATCGTTGTAAATTACAACAGAATATTAATGCGGGCAAAACTTATTAATGTTTCAAGGAGAAGAGATTTATACATTCTCTCAAAATCATTTAAAAGGGAGCCCGGCAGCTCACATTTCAGCCTTGTAAATCTATGTGAAAAAACAACAGTTTCTCTTGCAAGGCATATAATTAAACTGGATTATTATGCGGGCAGGCCTGCGATAAGGTCAAGTGACTATGATATAATGTTTATAATTGATTCTACTGCAAAAATGGAAAACGAAATAAAATTTCTTGCCAGAAATATTGAAACCATATATAACAAACTGCAATACATAAACCCGGCGGCAAAAATACGGATATCAGTAGTGGATTTTAAAAACAAACAGGATTTATACAGAGCGAATA
>CALGPD010000399.1 GCA_937960625.1 uncultured Spirochaetia bacterium
CCTTAAACTATGCCTTGATAGATTAGATAAACAAACTTATGGAAGGGAAAATTTCGAAATAATAATTATCGATAACAATTCCACTCAAAATGTAAGTGATGTTACTTCTAAGTATAAAGACATTGTTTTACTTCATGAAACAAAACCCGGCCCTTATGCAGCAACGAATACCGGGCTTAGAAAAGCCAAGGGCCCCATAATTGCTCTTACAGCTTCTGATGTGAAACCTGAATTTGATTGGTTAGAACAAGGAGTAATGGGATTAACTAGTAAAGAAAATGTTGGAATTTTAGCGGGTGAAATAAACATATTTTTTAAAGACCCTGATAAACCCACAACCACTGAACTTTATGAAAAGGTTTTTGAATTTAATCAAGCCCGTGCTGTTAAAAAAGTTCATTTCGGTATTACTGCAAATGTATTAACGTGGAAAAAACTTTTTGATGAATTGGGATTATATAATGATGAGCATATGTCCGGAGGGGACAGGGAATGGGGATTTCGTGTTTATAATGCCGGTTATGATATTATATATTATCCTAAATGCAAAGTTCATCATCCTGCCAGACAGATAGAAGAGTTTAAGAAAAAACTAAAAAGAATTATTAATAAAGGATATTATGAACCGGAAGAGAATAGAAGTAAAATTTCAAAGTTTTTTTTAAAAGCCGGCAGGTATATATCCGTTCCTTTTAGAGAAATTGGCGGGTTAATAGTTTCTAAAAAAGTGCGAGGATTTGGAAAGAAACTTAGAGTTTTATTTTTTATTAAATACAGAGCAATATACGTTATCTGGTTAATGATTAGAAAAATATTTACAAAAAAAGGTTAGTTTTTAAAGAAGTCTTTAATTGAATTAACTATCATTTCCAATTCCTTTTCTTCAAGGTGCTCACCAATAGGAAGGCTGAGTAATTTTCCATCCGCATGGTTTGCAAACATGTTTTCTTTATTTTGATTAAGATATTCATATGCTTTAAGTTTGGGTAAAGCTATTGGGTAATGAATACCGGTTTGAATATCTTTATTTTTTAAGAAATTTTGAAGTTTATTTCTTTTCTCTGTTCTGATAACGAATAAGTGATAAACCTGCTTAGTCCATTCTTCTTTTTTAGGTAATATAATATCTTTGACATCAATAAGATTATTAAGATAATAGTTTGCGACAAATATTCTTTTTTCTGTCCATTCATCTAGATATTTTAATTTTACGTTTAATATAGCAGCTTGAAGCCCATCCAAACGGGAATTACGCCCTTCGAATTCATGGTTGTATTTTTCAATGCGTCCGTGGTTTGCAATCATTCTGCAACGCTTTGCAATTTCATCATCATTCGTTAATATTGCACCGCCGTCTCCGTAAGCACCGAGATTTTTTCCGGGATAAAAACTGAAAGTGGATACATGGCCAATACCTCCCACCTTAGTATTCTTATACATTGCCCCGTGCGCCTGAGCACAATCTTCAATGACTTTTAAATTGTTTTTATATGCTATTTGCATTATCTCATCCATATCACAGGGATGACCGTATAAATGAACGGGCATTATAGCTTTTGTTTTTCGGGTTAGTTTGTTTTTTAAATCTTGGATGGAAATTGTATAATTATCAGGATTGCAGTCACAAAATACAACTTTATGCCCTGAACTGGTGACTGATTCAGAACTGGCAATAAATGAATTCGCTGGAACAATAATTTCACTTTTTGCCGGCAGATTAAGCGCCCTGATTGCAATTTCTAAAGCGTCTGTACCGTTTCCAACACAGATACAGTTTTTCACGTTAATATATTTAGCAAAATTATTCTCAAACTCAGTAACGTATTTTCCGTTTATGAAAGCCGAATCATTTATAACGTTATGAATTGCCTGATCGATATCATTTTTTATACTTTGATATTGCTTTTGCAAGTCTAAAAATTTAATCATAATAATTCCATTTCAATAAAATATTTTACGTATAGGTTTTGCCGGATTACCCGCATAAATCATTCCGTTTTCTACATCTGATATAACAACACTTCCTGCACCGATTAATGAATTTTCTCCTATAGTTACTCCGGGCAATAATGTACAATTTGCTCCAATTTTAGCATTTTGTTTAATTAATGCTCCTTTTAAATTTTCCTTGACATTGGGTGATACTGGGTATTTTGCATTTGTTATAACTACATTTGGCCCAATCCAAGAACCTGCTT
>CALGPD010000400.1 GCA_937960625.1 uncultured Spirochaetia bacterium
CTATATATTAAGCTCTGTATATTGAATATACAAAACGGGCATGAGGCGTGGTGGATAAGTCGTTGGCAGGGTAGTATTTAGGTTTTCGGGAGTTGCGTTCTTGTACAAGGCTTGTAAAGTATTGAGTTGCAAACTAAAGTATTATATTAAATTACTATTATGTATACTATTTTTAAAGCTAATTCAATTGTAGTGAAACTATAAATAAATATTAAAATTACAATGTTTCTAGCAATTTAGTCACTTCACTTTTTAATGTTTGAAGATTATTGACAATAACATTCCATACTATTTCATCATCAATATTATCATAACCATGAATTATTCTGTTTCAAATTGCAATAATTTTTCTGCTATCTGAAATGGTAATATTATTATCTATTGATAAAAGTTTATTTAAAGCCTCACCGATTATTTCGAGCTCACGTTCTACTGCTCTTTTTCTGGTCAAATTTGAAGTATATTTTTCAAACTCAATTTCATTATCAAGGTGAATATAAATTGACTCAATGCAATTTTGAATATCGTATAATATTTTCTAACTATATCTGTCATATGATTTTTATTTTATTTTTATTAATTTCACGTTTTAAATATGGATTTTTGATTCTGTCTTCATTAACAATATCTATTTTTTTATGAAGTAAATCTTCTAATCCAAAATATATTTCCCACCATAATTCTCCAAACTCTTTATAATCTAAATGTTCATCAAATTTAATCAGGAAATCTATATCACTATCATCTTTAAAATCTTCTCTACATGCAGAACCGAAAATGTAAGCATTTTTTATGTTTTTTGATTTAAGAAATTTTTTTATTTCAGAAAGTTTATTGTTAACAATCTTTGCAATCATTTTAAACCTCAATATTAAATATAATATCATTAAACCGGTACAATTAAAACAAAAATATTAAAGTACAAGATATTTTATCCTAATGATTTTGCTTGTTGCTTATTCCGGCTTAAAGCAGTCCACCCTTTCCGGATGAAAGTAGGCCGGTGATTCCTGTGCAACCCGTCCACCTATTCCGGTGGAAACCAGACCACTTTTTAGATAAAAAAACGCTGAAGTTATATTTTAATTGTATACTTTACATACTTTTTTTTAATATATTTCTAATTGATATGCAAATATCTAAAATATTAAAATCAGAGGAGTATTTGAAAATGAAATCATATGAATATAAAGTTTTGACTATTTTAGTCAGCTTAGAAGAAGGAATTAAACCTTTAAGTAAATTAAATCAACAAACAAAAAAAGGCTGGATTGTTGATGAAAAATACACTGATACTACTGATTTAAAAGGACAACGCAGATTAACTTTTGTTTTGAAAAAAGAAAGAGAAATATAGTATTAATTATTTTCAATCGAAAGATTGATTCTTAATTTCAAAACAACGTAACTCCAATGCATTAAATTAGAATTATTAAATAACTTCGCGGTAAACACGGCAGGATTCTAGACGGAAGCATTGACGATTTTTATCGTCATATGCTTCGCACGCGTTTTACTCATCAAAAAGTCTAAGCCACCAGTTAAAATATTCTTTATGAGTATTAACTTTTTCATCAAACCACACATTAATTTCTGAATTATAAAATCCGCCTTTATCAAATTTTTTATTAAAAACATTTAGACTCATACCTTCTAAAATCGCAAGAATATAAAATCTAACTCCGGCATTATCGTTTGGATTGGTTTTTAATAGTTTTTCAAAAAGCTCTAAAGCTTCTTCCTGTTTTCCTTTTTTCCAAAGCGTTGTGCCTACATTAACAAATAATCTTATGATATGGCGATTTTCAATCCATCCCCATTCGAGTTTTTGAGGCCAATTACATTCTTCATCTAAAATTAAATCAAGAGCGTTGCTATAACCAACGGCAATTATTTCTTCTGCTTCTTTACTTTTTCCGCTGCTGTTAAGCAAATCAAATATCATTAGGTAGGAATCAAAAAAACATGGATCTTTCTGTATTAATTTTTCTAACGCAGATATTGTCTTTTTTATGTTTTTACCTGTAAAATTGTCCTGAATGTCATAGTATTCATTAATAACTATTCTATTTTTATCGATAAACTCTCTCATTTGACAACCTAACTAATTATTTATATATATTATAATATACTAAAAATTTTCAAACTCCAAAGAATATTTGACATAAGAAATTTTCATGGTTCTCTCCTTAATTTTCTGTAAAAATAAACTTATATCGAAAGAATCCGAACAAATATAACGTAGTATTTTAAAACAATTAAATTCGTATTGAAAAATGTGTATATTCAGCAAAATTTCTATTACGGGAGTGAAAATGAAAAAAGCAACTATTATTATTCTATTTATTACAGTGTTTACTGTTTCGGGCATGGCAATAAGATTGCAGAGCGGAAGTAATAAACAAAAGCTAAACAAAAGATTAATTAACGGAATTCAATATTCCATTTACTCAGAAGTTAAAAAATCCTTACAAAAAGGCGCTGACCCCAACGTGAAGATAATCGACAGATATAAAAACGGGCATAGTGCATTAATGCTTGCTAGTAAAAAAGGAAATATAGCAATTGTTAGAATATTGATTAAGCATGGAGCAAAAGTTAATTATATAAGCAGGTACGGCACAACGGCATTAATGCTTGCTGCTAAATCAGGTAGATATCAATCTGTCAGCCTGCTTTTAAAACGGGGGGCAAGAGTTAATATTCATGAAAAAATCGCTAACCTTGATACATCGAGCGCGTTATTAAAAGCGTGTGCAGCCGGATACTTGAATATTGTACAATTACTCGTTCGATATAGAGCCAATGTGCATAGAAAAAATAAGTCGGGTTATAACGCGCTTCACGTTGCGGCTATGAAAGGGCAAACACATATAGTTAGGTTTCTTCTTTCAAGAAGGATAAATGTTAATGTAAAATCCGGGTATTATAGTAAAACAGCGCTAATATTTGCCGCGCAGGATAATCATACGGATATAGTGGGCTTATTACTGCGTCACAGGGCTAACAAATACATGTTTGATTATAACGGACACACAGCTTTTCACGTTGCCGCGGCCAACGGTAATATTGAAACAATGAAAATTCTGCTTAGATACCGTTTTAATATAAATACACAAATTTTCCAAAAAAGCGGTGAAGGCCCTCCGGATAAAGACACAGCTTTGATTTGTGCTGTTAGGCAAAACCAATTTCAAGCTGTAAAATACCTCGTCAGCAGGGGCGCGAATATTTTCATTAAAAACAACGCTGGAAGGCATGCTTTGGAAGTTGCAAGAATAAGTTATAAATACGCTAAACAAAACGAAAAAGAAATTACTAAAAAAATATATTTATATCTAAAACGCGTTGCGCGTAGATAGAGCAATCATTAAAGGGCTGTCCGGTTTGGGCAGCCCGTTATAACCTTTTCGGCCATATAGCTATAAATTACAAATTTTTTTTAACCGTCAAAAAGATAAACCCAAGCAAGAAAAGCAGATCTGCGTTACTTTCAAAATATATTTACAGAAAATTAAGGACAGAACCTCCCTAATATGCCGCATTTTAATTTTATTTCCCTTTTTATTATTAAAAATCTTGTTGTGTTTTAATTTAACTTTACCACAATCACCAATTTGACCCGGATAATTATTATCATGAATTTTATTTCCTATAAGCGTAACACCATTACAAACAGCTATCGCAAAACCTAGCCATGAATTATTTTTTATCTCACAATCCCAAATCAAGATATTGTCTACTGTTTGTACATCTATTCCATAAGTACCACAACCGTCCAAAACATATTTGCTGATAACAATTTTTTTGCGATGGGCAACGTATAAAACCCCCTCCGAACATTGCCTTGCTCTGGGTTTATGAGTTAGATGTAATTTTGATATCAAAATATTTTTGGATTTCTCAATAGAAAGAACAATGCTGCTGGTATCGGTACAAATAATTATTACATTTCCCATGCCGGAAAGCCTGATATTTTTTTATTTTTTATAATAATAGATTTATCCGTTTTATAAATACCGGCTTGAATTAAAATTGTTGTATTATTGTCAGATCTATCAACCGCGGCTTGAATATTCTGCCCGGGTTTCACTAATATGGTTTTGGCGGATAATGTATGAGTAAACATTAATACAAAAATGACAAAATATTTTTTAATTCCTCTTGATAATAAATAGCGGATAATTATAATAGAAATATGAAAAAATTATTTGTATTTATTTTTTTTATGCTTTTTTCAATCCGCTTATTTTCCAATCAAAATATAACTTGCAACGAACAAAAATTACGCGTTGTTTTACTTGAATTAATTACAAGTGATATATATTCAACCGGTTTATTAATTCAAAAAACCCTAAAAAATAATATGAAATATTTTAAACTTGAACATTTAAGTAAAAACGCAATCAATACTTTTTTATCTAAAACGCAAAAGCGGAATAATAAAATATCTTATTGTTTCATTAGTAAAAATTATAAGATTTTTTTTCATAGTTATAATTATAAAGTAAAATCAACAATACTAGATTTCAAATTTTACAATAAAGTTCTTAAAAATTTGTATCAAAAGGCATTATTAAGATTTAATTTATATTATGAAGTTATAATACCGGTATGTTTAAACAGAGCAAAAAAAGTATTTATTCACATTGGATTTAAAACCGGTTTGATAGATGAATATTTAAAAAAAGTCATTGAAAAATAGACATAATTTTTTGATTATGAACAAATATTAAAAACGGTTTAAAATATGAGGATAACAATTAAACTAACGTTAATTTTCCTGCTCATCTTTTCATATATCAGTTTTAACTATATTCCTGCGTACGGCTGGGCATATTCTTCCATGGGTACGGCTTTAATTCTCATTTTTTCGTATTTAATATGGAAAAATAAATTATTAACAATAACCGGATTAAAAATTTCATGGCGGAACCTGATGCAAACATTTGGTTTTCTCATAATAGTTACCGGAGTTTCACTTCTTTTAGTTAAATACATTGGCTCTAAACAAGGTATAAAATTAATATATAACAGCTTTGGCTCATATTTTCACGTTTTCTTTTATGTTTTGAATGAAGAAATAATTCTAGGCGGAATTGCGATTTATATATTAATTAAAAATATAAAACTAAATCCGTTACTGGCATCATTTATTCTGGCTCTTTTTTTCCCGATTATTCATTTTATCTTTTACAAATACGTTTTTTTAAATCATGGAACTATTCAATTTCCAGCATTGCTTACACTGTTTTTTGTTGGTTTTATACGCAATAATTTAATTATAACGAATAAACACGTTGCATTTTCATGGTCATTACATTTCGGCTGGATTGCTGTGATGTTCGGCACCAGCCACTATTGGAAAGAAAAAAATAGATTTTTAACAGAACCCGAATGTTTTAACGTATTTTTAGGGTCATATGAAGTTGTAATATTAACCGGTGTATTAGCAGCAACGGGTTTATTTTATATGATAAAAAAACATTTTTCTTGAAAGAATTTTGAAAACGTATAGTATAATTAATCATACGAATATAAGCGGAGTGTATTTTGAAAAATGTTTTTTTTCTAATAATTTTTATTTTTTCTATTTCATGTACGGGAAAAAATCCTATACCTACAGCGCCATCTAGTGATCAAGTTACTCAAACTCCCGGACAATCTCCTATTCCCGGTAATGACGGTGCCATAGAAGTTATTAAGGTAACATCAGACACTATAGAAATAAACTGGCAAAATGCAACAGATGATAACACTAAAACTGAAGAATTGTTATATAGAGTTTATTATTCAACATCCGGAGAAATAAATACAACTGAGCAGATTGAATCTGATGCCAATGCTGTAAATGAATGGACTAAAAATATCAAATCACTTAAAATTACCGGACTAGTACAAGGGACAAAGTATTTTGTTTTCGTTATTGTTAAAAATAACGCAGGAAGAATGGCATTATATAATAAAGTAATTCAATTCACTACTATCCCTGACACAACACCCCCTCAAGTATATATCAAAGATTATCAAACTACCTTTTCAGATAATACTCTCAAAATTAAATGGGATAAAGCTTATGATAACAAAACTCCGGAAAGTGAACTTGAATATAGACTATTCATTATTGATAGAAACGACTATCTAGATCTTAAAAATAGTAGAAAAAATTTGGAAAAATACTTAAAACGTTATGAAAATACAGACAAAGAACATTTATTTAACTGGTCTAAAAATAAATATGAACATAATTTTTCACTCCCTTCAGGGGTATCACAGGATATATTTGTCTATTTATATTTTTGGTTGTGTGTAAGGGATAAAGCCGGAAATATTGGCTACACTTTTGCGCATTATGAACCAAAGAAAACTTTTCAGGCTATATTTTATATTAAAAATATGATAGTAACCGCGGAATATAGAAAAATATACTCCGCATCTGTTTCAACTCCCGGCGGCGGATATGGATATATCAATTTAGGTCGTCCTTATCTTGACATTAATCAAACAAGCAGAGAAAGAACATGGGATAGGTCGAAAGTTCGTTTTTCCTTTACTCGACAAGCTGGAGGAGGACGAATGGCAATAAGTGATTATTTTCGATTTCAAAATAGGCATAGATATGAAGTTCAAGTGCGTCAACTTTACATTAATCAATATTCTGCAGGAGGAGGGCCACCTAAAAAAGTATGGCAATCAGTGGTCAGAGTTATAGATTTGGGAACCTATTAGTATTCCAATAATTTAGATAACTTATACTTTTATTTTTCCTAAATATTATAAAAAGCAAAAACCCCGACGCAATTATTGCATCAGGGTTTAATGCGCGAGTGACGAGAGTTGAACTCGCGACCTCCTGCGTGACAGGCAGGCGTTCTAACCGGACTGAACTACACCCGCGTAATTTGGGACTGACAAGGATTGAACTTGTGACCCCTGCGTTATCAGCACAGTGCTCTACCGACTGAGCTACAGTCCCTTATATTGTAGCAATTAATATAGTTATATAGAAACTAATCGTCAAATAATTTAAGAAAAAACATAATTTTTTAAGAAATTCTCTTTTTTAGCAAATTTTATATAATTCTTTTTAGATTGATTTTTACCTCTCAATAATGCATAATAATTTTTAGATACTTTTTAATCTTTTATAATTTTCTTTAGGATAAAAAATGATCAAAACAACAAAAATAACAGCAATTTCTTTATTTATAATTTTAAATCTAAATTTATTCGCTCATTCAAAAACGATCAAACAATACAACGCACAAATTAACAATCTCTGGAAGAAAAAACAGTACAAACGCGCTATTTATACCTGTATCACAGCTCTTAAATATTATCGCAATCACGCTGTTTTAACTGGCAGGCTTGGTTATTCCTATAAACTGCTACGAAAATACAAAATTGCAAGAAAATATCTAAATAAAGCGTATTCAATGAATAAAACAAATTGGATGATAAAGTATTGGATTTGCGATGCTTATTTGGCATCAGGATGGTATGCTAAAACGCCCTTACAACGGGCCAATTTCTGGATATATGCTCTACGAATTAATCCAAACAGGAAAAGGTATTATCTCGGTGTTGCTCAAGCTTTATCCAGAGCAAATAAACATACCCGGGCAATGCAATGGTTTAACCTTGCAATTAAACATAAGGGCAAAAAGGGCCATAAACTAAGTGAAATTTTGCTTTATAAAGCTATAGCTTTTATAAGAATAAAGAATTTCAAACGGGCTTTATATTTTATAGAAAAAGCAAAAAAACTCGCGGTCAATGATGTTAAATTAATGGAAACAATTGCTTCTGTTTACCACTATAAACTACATATGCCGGTTAGTACGTATAAAACGTTTAAATTCCTAATTGATAAATATCCAAAGCATAAAAACGTAAAAAAATGGATCCGGTATTACGATATGTTTAGGCCTATGACACTGCAGATTAATTATAAAATCAAAATTAAACTTAATTATATACCCTATATAAAAAACAACGTTGTTCATATAAATATATACCCTATAAATGCTCCGTATTATCAATTTTTAAGCTATAAAATTTATCCCGATCCGGTCTATTCTAAAATTTTATTAATAAACGGCAACAGGTACGCAAAATTAAAATATAAATTTATTCCACCCGATATTTACGTTGAAGTTAAAGCTAAGTTTATTCCAATGGGTATTAGAGAAAGAAAATTTCTTCACTTTGATGATAAAACGTATAATCCTATGACTTATTTAAAATTAAATCCTAAAAAAGAACCTGATTTATATTATTATAAAATCCTTGTTAAATCTATAACCAAAAACGAAAATAATAATTTCAAAAAAGCAAAATTAATCCATAAATGGATGATGAAAAATTTTAAATATAGACTAATTGGATATAAAAATCTAACACAATATCTTAAACATAAAAAAGGAGAATGCGGCGGCTGGGCATATGTATTCAGCCGGTTGTGCAGAGTGGCCGGTATTCCCGCAAGAACTGTTTATGGTCCGTTTATGGGTTATCCACATGAACTCGATCTTGGATCTCACGTTACAAGTGAGTTTTATATTAAAGGGTTAGGATGGATACCTGTTAATAATACAGCCAACGTATTTGCGCGTATACACGGTGTATTTTGCACCACGCGCACTAGAGAGCGCAAAGAAATATCTTTTTTTGCTTTTGGATCAGGCATTTATAATATTAGAGTAAAAAGAAAATCTTTTACTGGAAAAACTATCTATCATTACGGTTCTTATACACCAAAAAAAATTTCACAGAGTGATTTCCGGACTAAAATTCTTAATAAAATTAATAATCCTGAAGATTTAAAATTCATTAAAAGCAGATACAAATTTTCCGGCAAAACAAATAAATACATTTATATCCGCAAGTATTACTACAAAAACGGAGTAAAAAGAATAGATAGAAAATCAGACCGTAGGCTTCATAACATCTTATTAAGCATTAATTATAAACCAACGCATATGATTTACAAAGCGGGTAATATTTTATCCGTTAAAGATTATGAGTTTAGAATCTATTCCTTAATTAATTTAAAAAAGTACACAGACGCCTTTGCTATTGCAAAAAAAGCTTTGCAAAAATTCCCTTCCAACCCTAGGATTCTTACTCATAACGGATATATTTATAAAATTCTCCGTAAATATAAAACCGCGGTTAGATTTTTAAAAAAAGCGTATGAAATTAATAAAACAGACCCTATTATCAAACACCGTGTTTGTGATGCCTATCTTGCGGCCGGATGGCATGCTAGAAAGCCAATAGATAGAGCAAACTACTGGATGACTGCTCTTAAAATTAATCCTAAACATCGTAGATATTATTTAGGAGTTGCATGGGCTCTTTCCCGGGCAGGCAAGCATAGGCAGAGCCTAAAATGGTTTAATTACGCTCTAAATTATAGCGGAAAAAAAGGAAACAAACTTAGTGTTATTTTACTATACAGGGCAAAAGCTTATCTGCGGATGAAAAGGCTAAAGGATGCCAAAAAGGATATTATCAAAGCAAAAAGACTCGATCCGCATAATTCCGGTATAAACAGAACGTATAAACAAATATTAAAAAAATAGCCGGTTTTTATAATTTATCTATCACGGTTATTTTTTTATAAAGCAATATCAAGCCTACAACAACACCGGTTAAAATCATAAAAATCATTGCCAGGCCTTTTGCTTTTAACCATTTCTCCAGAAAATATCCTGCCACTCCGCTGCCCATAATAGAAAACAACATATGCATAACCGCGCTGAAATATAGATAAGCTTTAGTATCAGGTTTACTCACTATTTCTTCCTTATTCCATAGCCTTTAATAATTTCTCAACTTTATAAATATCTTCAGGCACATCAACACCCATGCTGTCATAACCGGTTATAACCGTATATATTTTATACCCGTTTTCAAGAAACCTTAACTGCTCAAGAGACTCAGACTTCTCAATTTTTCCCTGTTCCAAACTAACAAAGTCTTTAAGAACACTTTTTGTATAAGCATAAATACCAATGTGTTTATAATAATCAGTGCCTTGTGTTTTATCAAACGGAATAGAACAACGGGAGAAATACATCGCAAAACCTTCTTTATCACATACTACCTTAACAATATTAGTATCGTGAATCTCATAATCGTCTGAAATTTTTTTCCTGGCCGTAACTATTTTAACGACATTGTTACCGTAAAACGGCTCTATAACGCTGTTGATAACGCCCGGGCTGATTAAAGGCTCATCACCTTGAATATTTACTAAAACATTGCTCTCAAGCCTCTCACAAGCCTTATAAACCCTGTCACTGCCGGATAAACATTGCCCGGTTTTAATAACGGGTATATTATTTTGCCTGCAAAAAACAATTATTTCTTCGCTGTCACTGGCAACGAATAAATCATCGAGTTTTTCTGCTTTTTTTGCCTGTGAATAAACCCGTTGTATCATAGGTATACCTGCAATTTTAACAAGCGGCTTACCCGGAAAACGCGTTGATTCCATACGGCATGGGATAATTCCCGTTACTTTCATTACTGCCCTAACCTAAAAAAATTTTTCTTCTTAAACGCGCTCAGACGGAAATCTTCTATCATTTTAGTTATAAAATCGATATTGGCTTTAAAAAATTCTAAATATTTATTCTCAAACCCTGTATCTATTATATAATTTTTCATAACGCGTTTTAAAAAACTCAAATAAGCGTTTATAAAAACCCCCGCGTCCTGAATAAATTTCTGCTCTTCGCGTTCATAAACTTTACCCCAATTACTGTGCTTATCCAATACAAGGGCAAAATCCTGAATTTTGGCAGTAACGCCTTTTTTTTTCTCCAAGCAGTAATCATCAAAACCGTGTTCAAACCGGATTAACTCGTTGTTTATCGCAATATCATTAAGGTGCTTGACCGCTTTAATTACAGAAGGAAGCAATTCTTTGTAGTATAGAAAAAGCGCTCCCATAAGTTTGGAAATATCATAGGGCGTTTTTTCGTGAAAATAATAATCAGGATATGATTTTATTTTATTAGCATGCGCATCCGCGATATCATCAAGCTGCTTTCTAATCTCTTTACGCATTCTAATTTCTTCAAGCTTGTTTTTTTTCGTTTCATCTATATCCCTTGCAAGCTGCTCAAGCGCGGTAATCTCAGCGTATAGAAAATGCTCAATATCAACTTTTAAAGTTAGAGCATCAATATAACGCGCGTTAAATTTTCCAACGTTGAATTTATTTTCACCGTATTTTTTAGCGTATTCTTTAAACTTTGCCCTGACTTTATTAACAAGAGCATCGACTTCTTTTCTGGATAATTTTGGCATACAAAAACCTTGATGAAATAGATTTATCAGTTACCTTATTTTCGGTATCTGATAAATGAATGTATAGAAAATTTAATATTATTTTTAGATTAAGGTCATCAATTTTTATTATTTGTCAAATCGATGTTTAAATTGGCTCACGCATTATTACTAAAAGTAAAAGCTTAACCAAAAATCAAATCGCACTATAAACCCTTAAGTAAATATTAATTTAAAATATTCAATCTATAAGAGGCCGTAATGACTATTAGCAGCCTCTTTTTTTCGTTCTATTTAAAAAATTAAATTCAGTTTATTTTTTCATGCATTATAAATAAAAATTTCCAATACAACTAAAATATTTATTTAACCTTTGCATCTAATACGTTGAATTATTTATTTTTAGACTAAACTAAGTTGAATTGAATTCAATTCCAATTATT
>CALGPD010000401.1 GCA_937960625.1 uncultured Spirochaetia bacterium
GAGTATATGTTTTCTTCATATAATAAATAAAAATTTATATATTCAGTATCCCTTTTATAATAACCTCCCCCGTCTATTATTAAAGAATCATCTTTAATTCTTAATAATTTAACAAGATATTCATTTAAACCTGTACGAAGATACAAAAGAAGTTTATTGTGCAGAACTTGTCGTAATAGTTGAAGAATTTCATTCTTATCAGATATTATTTTTTGTTCCATCTAAATTTATAATAAATATTATCTCTAATTAAATAAACAATTAAAAAAAAAATGTTTAATTTTTACTAAATATAATCAGAATTTTTTATTTTAACTTTTCACGTTACTACTAATGTACTATCAACCTTAAAAAGGTAAAAATGCGCAATCATAATCAAAAAATGCACTCAAAATACAGACACTTATAAACAATAATTACAAAATTTATATGATTTTACAATATTCATACGGAAAATAAATAATATTTTTTTTTCAGCTTGACATAAAAACTCAAAAAGTATATAAATAACTGATTTAAAAGTACTATGAAAATTAAAGCTAATGCAAAAATCAACCTTTTTTTAGATATCGTCGGTAAAAGAGAAGATGGATATCACAATATAGAAACAATTTTTCAAGAAATTGATTTATCAGATACAATTGAGATAGATTTTTCTAATAACGGATTTACATTAAGATGCAACATTCAAGAACTTGAAGGAGATGACAATTTATTAAAAAAAGCATATACTGAAATAGAAGATTTTCTTCCTGAAATTTCCGGCCTTGATATTTATCTTGAAAAAAATATTCCATTTGGAGCCGGGCTTGGAGGAGGTTCTTCAGATTGTGCGGCTTTCATGAATGCATTAAAAGATTTAACTGATTCAAAAATCAGCAATAATAAAATGCTTTCAATAGGAAGTAAATTAGGGGCAGATGTTCCCTTTTTCTTTTACGGCGGCACTTGTATAGGCAAAGGGATTGGCGATAAATTAGAAAAGATCAATCATAATAATAAATTGAATATATTAATTGTGAATCCTGGAATTCATGTAAGCACAAAAGAGGCATATCAAGGGTGTATAATAAAAGGTGGAAAACAAAGCTTAAATGAAATTGTAAAAGGCTTTGAAACCGGTGACATAGAAAGAATTGCGGCACACCTTTATAATAGTTTTGAGCAAAGTGTATTTAAAACGCATCCTGATATAAAAGCTTGCAAAGAAAAAATAAAAAAACTCGGTGCTATGGGCTCAATAATGAGCGGCAGTGGTAGCACCTGTTTTGGAATATTTGAGGATATGAACCGGGCTGTTCAAGCAAGAGACTTTTTTATAGAACAAAAGTCATATTTTGCCAAAGCAGTTGAAACAATCATTAGGTAATTTTTATCTTACCGGTTCAAAATTTACTCTATGATTAGGAGCATCAAATATGGAAATTAGCGATGTTAGAGTAAAAAAGGTAGAAAGCGAAGGTAAGCTTAAGGCTTATGTATCTGTTACTTTTGATGACCAATTTGTTGTACACAACTTAAAAGTAATCGACGGTAAAAACGGTATGTTCGTTGCGATGCCTAGCAGGAAAACTAACAGTGGGGAATTTAAAGACGTTGCCCATCCAATTAACTCCCAATTTAGGGATTTTTTACAGAATGCCGTACTCGAAGCTTATGAAAATGCTGATTAAATGTTTGCTTAATTAAGGTTTATTTATTATTATTAAGTACTCTATTTTGAACTTAATTTTAGAAATGTTAATTATATAAATAAGCTTAAAGAATCCCGGAGGAAACATGCAAGGCATTGTTATTGAAGCAAAAAAAAGAGAGAATCTCGGTAAGTATAGCGCAAATAAATATAGAAATGAGGGCTATATTCCTGCAGTAATTTACGGTGATAATACAAATGAATCTGTAGTAATCGATCATAAAAAGTTTTCTAAACTTTTTGATTCTATTGGTGAACACGCTATTATTACTGTAGACATTGAAGGAAATAAAAATGATGTTCTAGTAAGAGACTTTCAAGAGCACCCCGTAACTAGAAAATTAATTCATATTGATTTTTTCAAAATTAATCCGAATAAAAAAGTCAGCACAAGAATTCCTGTACACCCTGAAGGCCTTGCGCAAGGGGTTAAAATGGGTGGTGTAATGGAACAATATCTGCACGGATTAATTGTAGAATGCTTACCCGGCGATATACCTGATGAAATAAAAATTAATGTTTCAGAATTAAAAATGAAGCAAGGGTTTTACGTCCGCGACCTTGACCTTGGAGATAAGATAAAAATATTAAATCAAAAAGATCAAGCTATCTTCATAGTACACGTTAGTAGAACTGCTGACGAACTAGAAGCTGAAGAAGAGGAAGAAGCCGGCGGAGAAGAAGCCGGTGCTGAAGGTGAAACAGAAGCATCTGAAGAAAGCGCAGAATAAACTTTAAGCAGCTTTAATTATTAAGCAAAGATATTAGAAGAGTACTGTGAAACTAATTATAGGTTTAGGAAATCCGGGAAACGAATACAATAAAACCAGGCATAATATTGGTTTTCTAGCTTTAGATTATATTGCATCGTATATTAACTTAAATATTGATAAGAAAAAATTTAAGTCTTTATACATAAAAGATTCCCTATACAATAATGAAGTTGTTCTAATCAAACCGCAGACATATATGAACTTGAGTGGCAGCGCAGTTAATAACTTTGCCAATTTCTACTCAATTTCTCCGCAAGATATTATTGTAATTCAAGATGATATTGACCTGAATTTTGGAATTATACGTATAAAAAATTTCGGCGGACACGGAGGCCACAACGGCATACGCGATATAGCAAACAAACTCAATACCCGGAATTTTATCAGAATAAAAATTGGGGTTGGACGGCCGGATAACCCTAATTTCCCGGTCGATAAATATGTATTATCAAATTTTTCCAAACAACAAATTAATGAACTCGATGAAATTTTTTATTATACTTTGAATGCAATAAAGTGTATATTCGAAATAGGAATTTCGGAGGCAATGAATGAGTTTAACCGGAAAAATAGTTGACAGGGTTAAAAATTTCATTCTAAAAAATAAACTAATTGAAAATAAAGACAACGTATTAATCGCTTTATCAGGTGGAAGCGATTCAACCTCGTTATTCCGCATATTAAACTCGTTAAAACAAAGCCTTAAAATTAATAAAATAGGAATCGCTCATTATAACCATAACGTACGTGGAGATGAAGCAAAAAGAGATGAAACTTTTTGCCGTAATTTGGCCTCAGATTTTGATATTGAATTTTATTGCGGAGAACTTTCAGAAAAAATGCCTTCAGGAATATCTTCTCAGGAATTTTACAGAGAAAAACGTTATGACTATTTAAAACGTATTTGTAAAATACATGGATATAATAAAATAGCTACCGGACATACCCTTGATGATGTTTCAGAGAACGTAATAATGCGTTTGTTTTCAGGAACGGGCACCGCGGGAATATCAGGAATTTCGGTTAATAATGATAGTATTATCAGACCGATAATTTTTCTCTCACGGCAGGAACTGGAAATCTATCTTAAAGGATTAAATCAAAAATTTGTTTTTGATTCCTCAAATCACAGTGAAAAATATTTAAGAAATTCAGTTAGAATAAATCTTCTCCCTGTTATTGATGAAATATTTCCTTCTTATAAAAACGCTGTTTATAGATTCACAGAAATCGCGGGTATAGAAAATGATTATTTTAATAAAAAAATTCAAAAAATCTATAATAAACTTAATATTAACCAAGGTGAAATAAGAATATCAGGAGAGCAGATAAAAAAACTGCATCCTGCAATTTTATCCCGCTTATTTATTTATATTGCGTCTCAAAATTCTGCTGCTCTTTCACATACTCATATTAAATCTATAAATGATTCAACTGTAAAAAAAAATCATGGAACTAAAGAAATATTAAACATAAACGGGCTGAAAATTATAAATGAATACGGTGATATTATTTTTAAAACTCCGCCAAAACATGAGCAATTATTGTTAGAGCCTTTTGAATTCATGCCGGATATGGAATTTAACTACTGCGGTTATTCTGTTAAATGCAAAAAAATAAATGAAGTTAATATCCCCGGTAAAGAAAAAAATTTTGATTTATATTTTGACAATGATAAAATTGAATTTCCATTAAAAATTAGAACGTATAAATCCGGTGACAGAATAAAACTATTTGAAGACAAAAAAGCAAAAAAAATTAAGGAGCTTTTAATTGATTATAAAATTCCTAAAACTTTAAGAAAAAACGTTGTTATTATTGAAGATAATAATAAGATTATTGCGGTTCTACCGCCTGCGGCATCAAAAATTTTCTTTAAACGAACTAATATACAAACTTATATTACTGAAAACATAAAAAATACAATCAGGATAAAAATAAATAAAATATGAAGATATCCAATACAAATCGGTTGATTTCAAATTAAAGCCTGATACATTGTATTTCTACTATATATATATAAAAGAATTTGCTTATTTTACAATATTTTATCATATTTAAAAATCAATATTAAAAAAGTATTATCTTAGTTATGTTTAGATAAATTCAGGAGATATAATGAATAATAATAATGATTACGGTGACGGCCCAAAGCCACCAAAACAGGGCAGAAATGTAGCTCTGGTATTAATAATAATATTAATTGCCTTAAGTTTTGTATGGATTATGAATAAGGATAACCGTAACGTCAGAACTATTACATATTCAAAATTTTTAAATTGGGTTCACGGATGGTATCAATTTAAACAAGAAGACGGCGCAAGAGTTAGACAAGGCCGCTTGGTAAAATATGATCAAGAAAAAAAAGAATATATTTTAGAATCTAATGGGAAAATTTTCAAGGCAAAAAAAGTAAGAGAAATAGCCAGGGTAACAAAAGTTAAAATTGTTGGAAGAGAAATTAACGGCTCTTATATCAGAGAAAACAATTCAATAAATAAATTCACCACTTATATTCCGTATAATGATACTAACCTCCTTAAATTATTACGGCTGAAGAATGTTGAAATTATCGGTGAACCGCCTTCTAATAATTATTTCCTACAAATTTTAACAACGATTATTCCATGGATACTAATTTTCGGTGTTTTATGGTTTATTATGTTCCGTCAGATACAGGGTTCGGGAAATAAAGCCCTGTCATTCGGCAAAAGTAAAGCAAAACTTCACAAACATTCAGGTAAAAAAATAACATTCAGGGACGTAGCAGGAATTGATGAAGCAAAAGAAGAAGTTAAAGAAATAATAGATTTTTTAAAAGATCCGGGTAAGTTTAAAAAAATGGGCGCAAAAATACCTAAAGGTGTTTTATTAATCGGCCCTCCGGGAACGGGTAAAACCTTGCTCGCTAAAGCAATAGCAGGAGAAGCAAACAGGCCGTTTTTCTCAATGAGCGGTAGTGAGTTTGTTGAGATGTTCGTTGGTGTAGGCGCAAGCCGTGTAAGAGATTTATTTGACCAGGGGAAAAAACACGCGCCCTGTATTCTTTTCATAGATGAGTTAGATGCTGTTGGCCGAGTACGCGGTGCCGGTTATGGCGGAGGCCACGATGAAAGAGAGCAGACACTTAACCAGATGCTAGTTGAAATGGACGGCTTTGAAACAGACACAACCGTAATAGTTGTGGGGGCAACGAACAGGCCTGATGTTTTAGACCCTGCCCTTTTACGCCCCGGAAGATTTGACAGACAGGTTATTGTAAACAGGCCTGATTTAAACGGACGCGAAGAAATTCTAAAAGTTCATGCTGAAAAAATACCATTGTCAAAATCCGTTGACCTTAAAACAATCGCAAGAGGAACACCGGGTTTTTCCGGCGCGGAGCTTGAAAACCTTGTTAACGAATCAGCTTTAATTGCAGCAAGACGTAATAAGAAAAAAGTTGATATGAGTGATTTTGAGTTTGCAAAAGATAAAGTATTAATGGGCCCGGAAAGAAAAAGTATGGTTATGAGTGAAAAAGAAAAAACTCTAACCGCTTATCATGAATCAGGGCATGCTTTATGCGGATACGTTTTAGAAGATTCAGACCCGTTACATAAAGTTACAATAATTCCAAGGGGAAGAGCATTAGGTGTAACCATGCACCTGCCTCTTGAAGACAGATATACTTATGATAGAAATTATTGTCTTGCTAACATGGTTATGATGTTAGGCGGAAGAGTTGCAGAAGAAATAATTTTCGGTGTAGGCGGTTATACAAACGGCGCTGCAAATGACATCGAAAAAGTTACTTCACTTGCGCGTTCTATGGTTTGTGAGTGGGGCATGAGTGAAAAATTAGGCCCGCTAACTTACGGACAAAAAGAAGAACCCATTTTTATCGGAAAACAAATTGCGAGGCATCAGGATTACTCCGAGATGACTGCTCAGGTAATAGATGAAGAAATTAAACAGGTTGTTGATAAATGTTATAGCCACGCTAAAGATATATTATCAAAGCATAAGGACAAACTTGAACTTCTCACTAACACGTTGCTTGATAAAGAATCTCTTGATGAAAATGAAGTTAAAGCATTAATAGGAGATTTGCCTACTGTAAAATTTGAATAAAGGAGCACTATATGTCATCACTGAAAGTTAGTGTATCCGGGGTCAGAGGAATTGTCGGAGATAGTTTAACACCGGAGATTATATTAAATTATTCTCTGGCTTTTGCAGAATTTATAAAACAACATGGCAGCTCCGTTGCTGTTGCAAGAGATACACGTGAAAGCGGTGATATGATTTTTAATATCGTTACAGGCGCTCTGAAATCGTGTGGAATAAATGTATTTGATTACGGTATACTGCCAACTCCTGTTTTAATCTATGCAGTTAAAAAAAATAATTACGCGGGCGGTGTTATAATAACAGCCAGCCATAATCCTATTGAATGGAATGCCCTGAAATTTGTAAAAGCTCCCGGGTTGTTTCTCAATCAAGAAGACCTTGACAGTTTAATTGAAAACATTAAAACTAAAGATATTACTTATTGTAATTATAAGAACTGTGGAAGTTTAATTAAAAAGAACATAAACGATAATTTTATTCATGAATACGTTGCCGATCTAATTTCTTTTTTCGATATTGAAAAAATTGGAAAAAGCGGTATAAAAGCAGCTTATGACCCTGTTAATGCAACGGCATCTTATGTTACGCCAATTTTATTAAAAAAAATCGGAGTTGAGTTTACTGCTATTCATGATGAACCGGAAAAAGGTTTTGAGCGGGGAACGGAACCTACTCCCGAGAATCTTACTAAATTATGTAAAACTGTAAAAAAGCAAAAACTTGATATTGGCTTTGCCCATGACCCTGATGCTGACAGGCTTGCTCTTGTTGATAATTCCGGTGCGGCTATTGGTGAAGAGTACACTTTAGCATTAAGCGCTTTTCATGCATATAAAAACCGCGGCCTTAATACTGACATGGCCGCAAATCTATCTACATCAATGATGAGCCGCAAAATTGCTGAAACATCAGGGCAAAACATAATTGAAGCAAAAGTCGGGGAAATAAATGTAACACAAGAAATGATAAAAAATAAATGTAAACTCGGTGGTGAAGGCAACGGAGGAGTTATTTTCCCTGAATTTAATTCCTGCAGAGATTCATTTGTTGCAATCATGTTTATACTCGAGTTAATAGCAACGGAAAAAACGTCAGTAAAACAAATAGCCGAAAACAATATTCCTGTATATGAAATATTCAAATCCAAAATTTCAATACAAGGCCTTGATGTAAATAATATTTACGAAAAATTAAAAGAAAAATTTTCCGGGTGTTCTTTTAATGAACTTGACGGATTAAAAATTTTCACACAAGATTACTGGATACATGTACGGCCTTCAAATACAGAACCTGTATTCCGGATAATAATTGAATCCGGAACAAAAAAACAAAATGAAACTCTTTTTAAAAGCGTAAAGGACACAATTATTGGAAAGTAAGATTTTATTCATAATTGAGGATGATGAACTATTTGATAGAGTAAAAAATATTATTGAACACCAAAAATTCATTTTTGATAAATGTGTAGGAAAGAATAACGCTTTAAACATTGTGCGTAAAAATGAATATGACCTAATTTTGATTCATGAAAAGTTTATATTATCTCATGGTATAAAAATAATCAGGCAGCTCGCTTTTAATTCATATATGGATAACATTCCCATTATATTGGTTTTAGATAATAGTAATATAAAAGATTTCGAACAGCTTTTTTCTATCGGAGTTTCTGATTTTGTTAAAATGGATTTCAATGATGATGAAATTATTATTAAAATTGATGCATTATTGGAAAATAAAAATAAAATCAGTTCTTTGGAACAATCTCTAATCATATCCGCAAGTTTAATTGACAATCTTGAAAGCCATCTCATTGATATAGATAAATTAAAAGAGCAGATTGAATCTCAAAACCATAAGCTTGAAGAAGAAATCCAAAAAAAGCATGAAATATATGCAGGAAATTTACACGATTTAAAAGCCCCGTTTTCTTCCCTGCTGGGAAACACACAACTCCTATTAGAGGGTTATTTGGGAGAATTAACAGAAGAACAAATTAAAAGCATAAAAGTAATAGAACAATCAGGACGCAAACTTCTTGAATTAATTGAAAATTACCTTGATAATTCACAATTTGAGGCTGGAAAAGTTGACCTATATCTTAATAAAGTTGATGTATCTTTTTTAATAGAACTAGCTATAAAAGATTTACTCATTTTAATTGAAAATAAAGAATTGACATTAGTAACTGATGTAAAACCTCCGTTACCAAAAGTTCAGGTAGATATTGATAAAGTTATACGCGTTATTCATAACATTGTTGTGAACGCAATAAAAAATACCGGGGCCGGAGGAAAAATATGTATAAAAGCCGTTAACGATATAGATAACTATGTAACCGTGACGATTTGTGATACCGGAGCTGGCATTTCAAAAGAGAACCAAAAAACTATTTTTGATAAATATGAACAGGGCGGCAGAAACGTGTCCGGTTCAGGTTTAGGCCTTGCTATTTGTAAAAATATTATTGAAGAGCTTCATTACGGCAAAATATGGGTAGAAAGCGAGCCTGGTAAAGGTTCTGACTTTCATTTCACTCTTCCCGTTGATTTCAGATCCATGGAAGCGGAGCAAGTGGAATGAGTATTCTGCTTTTTTTTATAGACGGGCTGGGGCTTGGACAGCCGGATGCTAAAATAAACCCCTTAATAAAAAACATGCATTTCTTTAATAAAACTTTTGGAAAACATTGTTTTGTGAACAACGGGAAGTTAAAAGAATATAAATACGGTACAGTCAAAGGAATTGACGCGTGTTTGGGAGTAGACGGATTGCCGCAAAGCGCTACGGGGCAAACAGCGCTTTTTACCGGAATAAATGCAGCGAAATTATTAGGTTATCATTTAACCGCTTACCCGAATACCAAACTTACAAAAATAATAGAAGAAAAATCAATTTTAAAGCAATTAAAAGATAAAAACCATAAAGCAACTTCTGCCAACGCATATTCAGACCGTTACTTTTCTCTGGTTGAAGAAGGCCAGCTTGGGCATTCCGCTTCAACATTAACAATTCTCGCTGCAGGTATCCCATTTCGAATGATCAAGGATTTAAAAACAGGAAACGCGGTTTTTATGGATATAACGAACAAATACCTAAAACAATATAGTTATAAAGGTGTGAAAAAAATCCACCCCAAAACAGCCGCAAGAAACATGAATAGGATAATGAATAACCATGATTTTGTATTATTCGAATATTGGTTAACAGACTATTACGGGCATTTACGGGGAACTAAAAATGATATTAACCGTACCCTTGATAACATTGATAGTTTTGTTGAATATATAGTAAGGTTTATGAAAGAGGAACACGTTGTACTTATAACGAGTGACCATGGGAATATTGAAAACATCAGTTCAAAACCGCATACGAAAAATCCCGTTCCGCTGGCTGTATTTAGCAAAAATAATAAGGCCATAGATTTTTTTAATTCAAGGATAAACGATATAACTCATGTTGCTCCGGCAATAATTGAGTATATAGAAAACAACAACTAACAAATTATAGTATTATCTAAATTCAATTATCAATTCATTCCCGGTTTCAGCATTAAAATAATTCTTTGCGTTCCCGTTCCTTACAAAAATTTCGACATAACCGGAACTGCCTATTAGTGCGCCGGGAAAGCCTGTTTCTATTTCGGAATAAAACGAGTTAATATTTGACAACACCTTTCCATTTAAAGATATTGAAACCGTAATTAATTTTTTATGTTCCAGCATTAAGCCTGGAATATTTGTAAAAAGATTGCCAAAATTATCAATATATTGAATTGATGCAATGATTTTATTATTGAGAACTACCGGTTCTCTCAACTCCAACAATATTGGATTCTGTCCGGCGGAAAAGGGTTCAGACAATAATTCAAGGTTTATGCCTTTTAAAAGCGCGCCTGCTGTAGGCGCGAAAATATCCCGGCCGTGAAAAGTTGTTGAAATATTTTCAGGCATAAAATCATGGGGTTTAATCTTATATACATCAGCTTTATTTTTAATAAAATGTGTTAAAACTCCATTGTCCGGCGCAACAAAAAATGAATCACCGTATTTTGCTATTAACGCGTTCCTATTACTGCCAACTCCAGGGTCAACAACGATTAAGTAAACTGCAGCAGGCATATATTTATAAGCACTGACAAGTTGAAAATACGCTTTATAAATATCTCCCTGAGGGATTTCATTGCATAAATCAATAAATCTGGTACCGGGACAAATTTTAGAAATAACGCCTTTCATAACACCGGTAAAATTATCTTTATTTCCGAAATCAGTTAATAGAATACAGTAATCAGTCATTGAAATAACATCCAATATTGATATAAATAGTTTTTAATACTTGATAAAAACTAAACCGGGATTTCTATAAATATTACATTGCAACCGTATTTTCCTTTTTCTTCCGGTGAGAAAAAATAATCAAAATAATCGATAACACAACAGCAGCAAATGCAATCCACGTTGCTATATCATATCCGTATAATTTCATCATAGCCTTTTTTATTATTTCTTTATTTACAGATTTTAAACCCGAAATATATTTTGTCTTTGAATATTTAAGTATAAATCCGCCAAGCCCTGCGCCAATGGAAGTTCCTATTGAGAATAAAAACGCAATTGAACCCATTAGAACACCTCTCATCTTTATATCAACTCTCGATACGGCTTCAGTTTGTAATGATGTATTCCTAAAAGAAGTAGAAACCATGTATAAGGTTGAAACAATGAAAACCCCAATAAAAAGCATTTTTGAATCAACAGGTAGATATATAATAAATAACATGGTGATAGAAATAAACAAACTTGAAATAATTGAAATGTTTCTTCTGCTATATTTATCAACCATCTTACCTGCTATAAAACTACTAATAAAGGCTACCGAACCTCCAATACTATAAAGCATTATTAAACTATCAAAAGTAAATTTTTTATTCATTAACAAATATGATGGAAAATAAGTAATGAATAAACCAACTGCAAGCTGCGCAAGAAAAAATATTTTCATGAAAATAATTTCTTTTTTATTGATAAAAAAAGAAAAAACCAGTTTAATAAACGGTTTAATACGGATTTTCTTATCCTCACCTCCGGTTTTAATATTAGGTAAGAAAAATGCAATGGGAAAAATCAATACAAAAGAAAGTGCCCCTAGACAATAAAATGC
>CALGPD010000402.1 GCA_937960625.1 uncultured Spirochaetia bacterium
TTAATGGATCAGACCGAAAATCCGGAATTGAAATCTCAGGAAATAATTAAAGCTGCAAAGCTAATTCTCAATGAAATGGATGAGGATATTAATATTTCGATAATGTTGTGTGAACCGGACACTATTAAAGAGCTTAACAGTAAATACCGGGATAAAGATAAACCGACTGATGTTTTATCATTTATTTACGGAACTAACGGGTTTTTTAATGATGAAGAAAGTTTTTTCGGAGAGATTATTATTTGTCCGGAAATAGCAAGGCGGCAATATGAAGAATACGGCGGCACTTTTAATTCTGAAATAAAAAGATTGTTGGTTCACGGTGTATTACATATTTTAGGATATGACCATGAAATATCCGGGAAAGAGGAAAATAGGATGAATGAAAAGCAGGAAATGCTTTTACAAAAATTGGAGGACGTTAATTTATGTTAAGCGTTTTCGGATTTAACAAGAAAAAGGGAAATAGCAAAGATGTTCAGGAGCTCGATGACGAAGCCCTGGAGATGATGGATAAGGTTAGGGGGTTAAAACAAACTACAGCCAAAGAAATAATGGTCCCGCGAATTGACATTATAAGTGTTAAACTGCAAAGTAAACTTAGAGAAGTTGTGGAAAAGTTTCAGGATGGAGGCTATTCAAGACTGCCTGTTTTTGATAAAACAGTAGATGATATAGTTGGCATAATTTATATTAAAGATTTATTTAATATGATTGTAAAAGAGATTAACCTAGATGAAACAGAACTTGATCAGGAAATGCTAAAGCAAGCTTATTTCGTTCCTGAAACAAAAAAAATTAACGTATTGCTGAAGGAATTCCAAAATAAGAAGATACACCTTGCGATTGTAGTGGACGAATACGGAGGTTTTTCTGGAATTGTAACCCTTGAAGATATTTTAGAAGAAATTGTCGGTGAAATTCAGGATGAATATGATGACGAGGATGAAGACGTTATTCGAGTTGACAGGAATACTTTTAACTGTGATGCGCGGGGAGATATTGAAGAAATCAATAAAAAACTTAATATAGATCTTCCTCTTGATAACGTAGATACTCTTGGAGGATTTGTTTATAATTTATTTGGAAAAATACCCCATAGAGATGATAATACAAGTTATGAGAATATTGACTTTAAAATATTAAGTATTGAGAAAAATATTATTGATAGAATTTTAGTTACAATTAATGAAAAACCCACTGAGGAAAATTCTATTGAAGATTAAAGTTGAAGCTATTACTTTAGGCAGCTTTCCTTTTGGAGAGTCTCATAAAGTTATTGTTTTGATGACCAAAAATAATGGAATACTTAAAGGCGTTGCGCATGGCGTTAGAAAGCCAACGAGTAAATTCGCATCTTCAATGGAAATGTTTAATACTGTTGAATTATTACTTCAATCATCAAAAAACTCGGATTTATATTCAATCCGTGAACACAGTGTAATTACAGGCCGTCATGAAATAAGACAGAACCCAAATTTAATGGGATATTTTTTTTACCTTTCTGAGTTTTTAAATGAGTTCTATAAAATTGCATCACATGACAAAAACGTGTTTAATCTGGTTAACGAATATCTCGATGCCTTTGGTTCAGGAAATAATTTGTATTCTTTATTCCGTGCATTAACCGTAAAATTAATATTTGAATCCGGTTTTGTTGGTGAACCTTATTATTGCAGTGAATGCACTAAACAGGTTTCAAGCATAAAGTTAAGTCCGAGAGCAGGGTATTTTTTTTGTGAAAATTGCGCAAATGATGTTTACGCGGAAACAATTACTACCGGCAGTGTAAAACTTCTTATAAAACTAAATAATTCAAGTATTGAAGAAATAAAAAGGATAAAAATAAATCAAATACAGAAAAAAGAGCTTGATAATATTGTTAATACCATTGTGAAGGGGATATTCGGTAAAAAATTAAAGTCGGAACAGTATATATATTTAAATGCAAAGTAAGGAGCTTAAATTGTTTTTTAATCCATTTAAGTTGATGATGAAGTCTAAAACATTTTTTTATAAAGAAAATCCCAAGACTTTAACGGTTTTGTATAACATAAGTTTTCTCACCCCTGAAATTAAGAAACTCGTTATTCTATATAGTTCAATTAAAAATGATTGTGAATATTGTTTTGAAAATTATTTCACGGCACTAAAGGAAATAAAATTTTCAAAAGAAAAAATTAATTCGCTTAAACAAAAAAATATAAACTTAAGTCTATTTAGTGATAAGGAAAAAACTGTAATTGAGTATATTGATAGTTGGTTTGAACAGAATGGATTTACTTCTGCTGTTAAATCCCGCCTTAGTGATTATTTTACTATAGCTCAAGCTCTGGAGATTGATGCATTATTATCAACGGGTAGTTTTATCAGCAAATTTTTAAATCTTGCTTCCTAATTATTATCCGGCTTTTTTGTTAAAATTATTGTTTTTGTTGATCAATAAATCCCTAAAGTTAAGCACGTTTGTTTTTTTTTCAAATTGTTCCTTGTCTTGGTTTTGAGAGTTATTCCCGTTGTTTTTGTTGAAATTATTATTACTGAAAAATAGGTTAGCCGTTGTCTTGTTATGGATTTTCACGTTTATTTTCTCCTTTTTGATTAAATAATAAAGGAGAAAGTTTAAAAAATCCCGACACAAAGTGGCGAAAATTATAACTTTAAACTTCAACACCGAGCCAAATTCTAATGAGATATCCTATACCAAAGGAAAACGCTGCTACACCTAAGCTAATAGCTACCATAGCGCCGAATCTGTTTCCGAATTTAAGCGATTTTGCTACAGAAGTATAAAACGTGAAAATTAAAATAATAACTACAGCGTTTAAAACCGTAAACCCCAGGCAGAAATAAGGGTCAGTGAAAACAAGGTAAGGAAAAATTAAAAATGCAACCGCAAATATGTAAGCAATGCCGGTAAAAAACGCTGCTTTTAACGGTTTTTTATCCCCGCCTTCTTCTTTTTCGGATAAGTATTCTGATGCTGCCATGGAAAAAGATGCAGAAATACCTGTTACCAACCCTGCAAGCGCGATAAGAGAAGTTTTTCTAAGCGCAAAGGTCAGACCGGCTAGCGCGCCGGTTAGTTCTACCAGTGCATCGTTTAAACCGAGTACAATAGAACTTGAATACTTTAAACGCTCCTCATCGATTAATTCAATAAGCTTTTCTTCATGAGCGTGTTCATCGTTAATAATATTTCTTACATCTGGATATTTTAAAGCTAACTTTTCATAACTTTCCTGAGCATTGTCTTCGCCATTTTCCATTAACTTAATACCGAAAGTAATCCCCAGCAAACGGGAAATAAATACATAGAACCATATCTTGATTTTAGACGGTTTAACTTCTTTATCTGTGTAATTTTTCCAGAACTCATAATGCCTTTTTTCGTCTTTTGCAATTTGTTCTAATATTGCTTTGTTATTTTTATCTTTAACCCGTTTGGCAAGTCTATTATAAATATGATGTTCTGTTATTTCGCTTTTTTGCGCTCTGATTATAAATTTGTACGTTGTTTTATCCATAAAATAAATATAATACCTTGAAATTTCATTGTTATAAATTTATTATAAACTTCTAAGAAAACAGAAGAAATAGAAACAGTAAAAATTATTGTTGCTTCGATTGCAATAAATAATGTAATTTGTTTTATATCTGAATCTCTTTTGATATTAACAAACTTTAAAAGGTAAAAGATGAAAAAAAACAATTTATTCAAAATTATTTTAACGGTTCTTGTTTTATTATCCTGCTCGATGATATTTTCCGGCCAAACTAGTTTCAAAAACATTGAGAAGGAATTAAGCGCCTGCATGAAAAAAAACCCTTCAACTTACGGAACTAACCAATGTATTTTTCATGCGCGGAAAAAGTGGGATATGCTGCTTAATAAGATTTATAAAAATTTATTGAAAATATTACCTGCAAAAATAAAGTATGACTTAAAGCAATCTCAAATCCGATGGCTTAGGTTTTACAATTATGAAAAAGCTTTTCTCCGTTCAATGTATTATCCTAGTAGAGGGAGTATGTATAGAACAGCGCTTAATCTTGCATTAATGAATTTAAAAAAAGCGCGCGTGTTACAGCTGGCTGATTACTTCGCTATGAATAACGAATAAACTTTAAAAAGATTGAAATTGAATTTATTTATTACACTTTCTAAAATTTTCTTTATTTTACAAAAAAAATATAAAATTTATAAAACTGTTTACATAATTTATTGTTGATGTATAATTAAGATATAAAATATCAGTAAAAGAAAAGATGAATACAAAAATCGAATTACAAAAACACCAGATTGTTAACCAGAGGTATAAAGTAATTTCTTTAATAGGCCAGGGTGGTTTTGGTAAAACATATCTGGCATGGGATGAAAAAACTCGAAAAGACGTTGTTTTAAAAGTTTTATATTTCAGTGAAGTTGAGAACTGGAAAAAACTCGAATTATTCGAAAGAGAAATATCAGTCCTGCAAAATCTTGACCATAAATTTATTCCTGACTATATCGATAGTTTTGAAACCAAGTTGAAAAATGAAACCCTATTTATTTTAGTTCAGGAATACGTTAATGGTAGCAATCTTTATGAGTACATTAAAAGCGGTAAAAAGTTTAAACTAAAACAAATATTAGAAATATTTAAAAAACTTTTAAATATATTAAAATATATTCACGGCCTTAATCCGGCAATAATCCATAGGGATATTAATCCTAAAAACATTATAATAAATGACAAAGATGAAGTTTATCTTGTTGACTTTGGCGCGGTAGGGCATATCGTTGCAACGACTTTAGCGGCTGCGCGTTCAGATACTTTTGTTGGTACTTTAGGTTATATGCCTCCTGAGCAATTATTCGGTAAAGTTACAAAAACAACGGATATATATTCTCTCGGGGTTACTATTTTGTTTTTACTAACTGGAAAAGAACCTTCTGAATTTGAGATGATTAAGTTAAAATTAAACTTTAATCCTTATGTTGATATTCCTGAATATTTAGAAGTTATTCTTGATTTAATGCTCGAACCGGAATCCGAAGAACGTATACAGGATTCTAAAGAAATACTAAAACTGCTAAAACAAAAAAAAGAGGTTGAGGTAAAAAAAGAATCTAAACCCAAAGAAGCTAAAAGGCCTGTGGTTTTTCACAATATTACGGAAAAAAATTATAAAACACACATAAAAGATATAAAAAACCCCAAACGCCTTTTATCAACCAAAACTAGAATTCACACCAATCAATTCGGCTTTTATGGAAAACTGGTAATTGCCGGGGGTATTTTGTTTTTACTAATTTTTAGTAGCAACCGTTTTCTTTCCACCCTAAAATTTGCACAGGTTAATGCTAAAACAATGGGGGTAATAGTAATGAGGCGCCCCACCAGTGTTACTGTAAATAAAAGAAAAGTGTACAAAATTTATTTTAAATTCGTTTATAAACAAAAAGAGTATTTTCAGTATTCATATTCCCGGAATTTTTATTATAGAAAAGGAAAAAAAGCCGTTGTTGAATTTATAAAAGAAAATCCCGCTTTCTCAAGGCTTTTAGGCAGCAGTTATAATATGCTTGGTGGTGCTTTTTCATTTTTAATTTTATTTTTAACACTAGGTACGGGAATAGTATTATATATACTTGGAATAACCAAAGGAAAACGCCGGCTTTTAATTTTATATAAAAAAGGCGTTATAACCAACGCTGGAATTTTAGATAGATCTGATACAGGATATAATACTTATGAATATTCTTACGCATTCAATAATTTAGAAAAACAAAGGATAAAAGCTTCATATGTTACTAACCAAAAACTAGGTAAAACGGGTAGTTTAGCGCATATTATTTATCACCCCAGAACTAATTATTCTAAAATTATTGAATACGATGATGTTGTAAAAATGGCAGATACAGAAAATATGGTTGCTAATAATAAAATATTCGCGTATTATGCTTGTCATGTTCTTGCGGTTATTCTTTTAATATTCTTTATTGGAATAAATTACGGTACATGGGTTAAAGGGTCGTACGTTTCCATAAAAAAAATAAAATATAAAAAATCTGATAAACGTAACTCAAGAAAATTTACTACATTAAAACGTCCTGATTCTTTTGATAATGTCCAGAAGCCGCGGAAAAAGAATGCTAACAGCGCGAAATATAACGCAGAGTTGATTCTTGCGGTTAAAAATAAAGATTATATCAAAGCAAAAATTGCAATAAAAAAAGGAGCGGACGTAGATACATTTTACGGCAGCACTCCTGTTTTAATGCTTGCAATTGATATGAAAGCGTTTAATATATTTAAACTCCTTCTGGATAACGGCGCGAACCCTAATATAAAGAACGCGTATAAAGAATACGCTTTAATATACGCTTTGGTATCCCGTTATCTGCGCGCGCATACTGCGAAATTGCTTATATCCAAAGGCGCTAACGTAAATATTAAAGATAATAGAGGTAAAACTCCATTAATGTGGGCAATAGTATACGATTTGAAAGACGTTATGAAAGAGTTGATAAAAAAAGGAGCTGATATAGAGCATAAGGATAAATATGGAAATACGGCGTTAATATATGCAGTAACGGCTAAAAATGAATTTGCTCTTAGGTTATTAATAAAAAATAAGGCAGATCTCAATACAAAAAATAAATTTGGAATTCCCGCGCTATATTATTCATTATTAAGCCGGCGCTGGTCAGAAAAGATGTCTTTGATTCTTATTAACAGCGGGGCTGATTTAAACATTCGGGATAGAAAAAATAGAACGCCTTTGATGTGTGCGGTAATAAATAGATTAAACAATTTGGCTGAACTCATATTATCTAAAAGAGTAAATGTTAACGCAAAGGATAAAAATGGCAATACTGCGCTTCATCATGCTGTACGCAGACGAAACGCAAAGGCAATACCAATATTAATCAAACATGGAGCAGATGCTTCTATTGAAAACAACTCGGGTTCCACGCCTTTGGATTTAGCAAAACGGATTAATAACCGTCAAATTCAAGAATTATTAATCCGCGCAGGCGCAAAATAAAACTAAGGTATAATCATATCTATCACAGTTGAAACTTTGCTTTTCCCCTGTGGTTTTAATTCAAATACATGATTTGGTTTTGAACTCATATATTCCCCACGTGTAAACCGACGGTCTCCGTTTTTATCGTAAAAAGCGTACAAGAAGTATTTTCCGGGATGAACACCTTTTAAAGTATACGTTTTCCTGTTTGGTTTTAAAAATATATACCGGGAAATATACTTCAGGTTTTCCGGTAAATAGCGTAAACCTTTATAAAGTGAACGCGTTGTAATTACCAGAAATACTTTTCCTTTAGCCGTTGTTTTCAATTTATTTGATATTTTATAGTTTATAGTTACTTTGCCTACAAACGGTTGTTCCTGCTCAGGGTAAGGGTCGTGTTTCTCTGATAAATAAACTGCTTCCGGAAGGTGATTGAAAGTTGTAGTAAAATCCTTGATCATAACTTTGCCCGGAAAATTTAATTTTTTTGCTGTCCGGTTTGCCGCGCTTATGTCTACTCTTTTTGCTTTCCATCGCATATGCAGTTTGGGAGGGTTTACAGTATTATACCGGCTTGTGTAAACCTGCATTGTCATTTTATTTCCGTTAAAAAACATTTCAGTATATACTCTTTTCATCCCAGCGCGAAAATCGGAAAACCTGTAATACGCTTTATTTCCCTGTTCTTTTACTTTATCAATAACCTCATATGCGATTCTGCTTTGTCCTTTAAATCCGCCGCCGTTTCTGAAAGCAAGTTTGTATTTAGCACCGTGTTTAACAACGAAGAAAGACATAAAGTTTCTGGTATGGATATTCAACTCAGAGTTTGCGGAAACCTGCGCGGGTGAAATTGGCCTGAAATCCACAAACCATCGCATAAAACTTCCCGCAGGTGTTCTTGAGATAACCGGCCCGTTCCACATTCCAATAAGGCGCTTTAACAATCCAAACCCTATTATTTTTCCGTAAACTTTTGTATATGCTTTTTTACTTGTGCTGTCCTTGTTTTTTACGTTGGATGAACAACGAAGAAAAGCAAATGAAAATACAAATACTGTTATAATTAGAACTTTTTTAAAATTAAATTTTTCCATAACAACCCCGTTTGAAATTATTTACATTGTAATTATAGATTGTTATTTAAATATTTTCAATAATATAAACAATATTGTTATAATATAATTTAGTTATGCTTGATTTTAGTTTATATCAAGTTCGTTTAATTTTCTGTAAAAATTATTTATATGGATATCAAGGGTTTTAGCGCATTGCTTTAAATCATTATTGTGAAGTTTTATTTGTGTTTGGATGTATTTTTTTTCAAGTTCCTTTTTCATTTCTTTCAAAGGTAATTTTGTTTCAAATATGTTCTGTCTGCCGGAAACCTGATTTAAATCAAAGTCGTGTTCTGTTAATGTTAAATCCTCTGAGTTAATAATCCCCCGGAAAATAATATTTTTTAATTCGCGGATATTACCGGGGTAATCAAAACGCGTTAGTTTATCCAAAGCTTGTTCTGAAAGAGTTTTTAATTTTACGTTGTTTTCATTACAGAATTTGTTAATAAAGTATTCAGCTAATGTTTTAATATCTTCCCTGCGCTCCCTTAAAGGCGGCACGTTCATTTCATATTCAGCTATCCTGTAGTATAAATCCTGCCGAAAATTACCTTTTCTAATTTCATCGTGAATATTTCTATTGGTAGCGCATATAATTCTTACATCTATGCTTATAGGATTAGTATCTCCCAGAGGTTTGATTTCCTTTTCCTGTAAAACCCTTAGAAGTTTAGCCTGCAATTTTATATCCATTTCGCAAATTTCATCTAAAAATATTGTGCCCTTATGTGCCTGTTCAAATAATCCGGTTTTATTTTTTTCAGCACCTGTAAACGCGCCTTTTTTATATCCAAAGAGTTCGCTTTCAACGAGATTTGCCGGCAGAGCCGCACAGTTAATTTTTACATATGGGCCGGAATACCTGCCGGAAGAAAAATGTATTAATCCGGCAACGAGTTCCTTACCGGTTCCGTTTTCACCGTTTATAAGCACGGAAATGTTTTTTGGTGCAATCTTCTCAATTTCCTGTTTAACTTGTTCAATTTTTACGCTGTTTCCAATAATATTATATTGGCATTTTAAAGAATTTTTTACGCGTATCCCTGCTTCCTCAGCCTGAATTATTTTAGCGGCATTAGAAATTGTTACTAAAAATTTTGATCTGGAAAAAGGTTTTTCGATGAAATCATACGCACCGGTTTTTATTGCTTTTACCGCGATTTCAATATCACTTGTGCCTGATATCATAATTACTTTAATATTTGGATTAAATTTTACTATATTCTTTAAAATTTGGATTCCGTTTTCTATTTGTAGAGAAACATCCAGTACAACAATGCGTATACCTTTTTTAAGAAGCTTTATTATATCGTTACTGTTTTTTCTTAAAACCGGCATGTAGTTTTCCGGGACAAGAACACTTTCGATAGATTCTAAAATTTCTTCATCATCATCAATAACGAGTATTTTCACTATAAAATTCCTTTGTTTTGTTAAAAACCAATTTAAATTCAGTTCCTTTATCTATAATGCTATCAACTAAAATTTTGACTTTATAATCTTTACAGATTTTTTTAACAAAATACAATCCTAATCCGGTTGAACCTTTGTAAGATGTTTTGTTCTTAAATATCCCTGCAATATTTTCTCTATTGATTCCCCTTCCGTTATCTTTTATGGAGATTTCGACTTTTCCGTTGTCCTGTTTCGAACAGATTTTAATAACTCCGTTTTTTTTATCAATAGCTTCAAATGCATTTTTTATCAGGTTTGTGATGATGACGATAAAATACGTTTTATTCATAAATATCTCAGCATTTTCATCTAACCGGCATTCAAATTTTATATCCGTGTTTTTATAAAATTTTATTTCCTCAAGAATAATTTGATCCGGGTATATTTTTTGATAATCCGGCGCAGGGAAATTAGAAAGTTGTTTTAAATCTTTTACAATTTCTTCAATTGATAACATAGTATTAAAAACCGGCTTGATCTTATTCTTAATCTCGTTGTCGAATTCTGTCACGAATTCTTCCAAACTTAGTTTTGCCGGTGTGAGTTTATTTTTAATTTCATGAACGAGAAACCCGGCAAGGTCTTTCCATGATTCATATTTTGCCTGAATTTTTTCCGTTTCAATATATTGTTTAAGTTTTTCCGCCATACTGTTAAATACGTTTGCGATATTTTTAATATCTTTTGGCCCGTTATTTTTTATTTTTATATCATAGTTTCCGTTTTCAATGCGTTTAATATTTTCTAATAATATATTCACGGGCTTATAAATCTGATTATTTAAAATAACTGAAAATAACAAAGAGATAATAAAAGACGTTACTGTTAAAATCAGAAAAGATATTTTTAATTTATTTATAATTTCAATTCTAAATACATTAAACTCTGTTATCATGGAAAGAGCATTTTGTATTTTCAAAGCATCTTTTTGTATTTCAGTTGTTTTATTATTTATATAGGCTTTTCTGATATACTTCATGCTGATTTGCAGGCTTTTTTCAACAGATTTATTTTCCATTAATTTAAATGACTTTTTTAAATAGTAGTTGGAAATCGCAACGGATAAAATTGTTATAAAGAATAAAGAGACAAAAAAAAGAATTAATGCCTTAATTTTTAAAGTCATTTATTTTCTCCGGATATTTATTAAAGAACCCCGTTTTTTAAAAACCGGAGTATAGTATGACCAGATAACCTGAGGGTTTATCTTGACATTTTTCAGTTTTGATGAATAATATATTTTAGCGGCAACATATAAAGAATAATTTGTATTTTTATCTTCGTTTTTTAATTTCATTTTTGCTTTAAATGAAGAAAACCGGTTTCTTGCTTTTTTAAAATTAGAGTATAATTTTATTTCATTTGTATTTAAGTTTTTCACTATAAATTTTCTTGTTAACAAATTATATCTAAAAGTTTTAATTATTTTTCCTTCAATTAGTTTTTTATTGTTTTTCTTACCAAGTAATACGGAATAGTTATATTTTATTTTTAATTCTACACCGTTTTTAACAAGTTTAACAGCTTTTTTTGTAAAACTACCATTAAGTTTCATATTCAGCAAAACTGTGTTTTCCTTAGCAACGAATAAATTTAAAGTAAAAAATAAAACACTGGATATTTTTTTTGACATTTGAATTAGTGAAAAAAAGTATTCAATCATAAAGTTTCCCGGTATAAAATTTATACGGTGCTCTTTTGAAAATCAATAGAGCACCGGTAATTATATTAAAAATAAATTCTAGAGCCGCCCTGAATAAATACTCCCTGGCCAATATGCCAATCCTCGTTGGATTTTGCATTACGTATACCTCCGGATCCGCCTCCAACTTCAATAAAAAAACTTAAGTGTTTTCCGCCAAACAGTTCAGCTCCGCCTAATCCACAAACAATTAATAATGACTTTGCATCCTCAAACCGGGCTTCGGGTATAATCAATCCGACGTAAAAACCGCCATATAATTTTAATACTCCATTTAATAGCGGGCTTTTAAAATGGAGGCCTATTTTCGGCCAGAATGCCCACCGGTTTAAAGTTTTCTCTCTAATAAAATTATGAACTATCATTAAATCCATCCCCTTGCTTAAAGGTATACTGAACCGCAGGCCGTAGTATTGATC